>JALGZP010000079.1 GCA_025774845.1 bacterium | reverse complement strand
TTCTGACTGCAAAGCTGTTCTTAAACTTCATTCTGCCTGTATGTAGACCTATCTATTATACCACACCATTCAACGATATACCACAAGGAATTGGCAGCGCCGAAAACCCGGGCAGTCATGCCTGCGAGCACCGCATTGCTACTGTTCTAATCCGGTGATAGCATGACGATTTTTTAACGCCGCAGGTTCAAGTCCTGTCCGGGGAGCCAACTCTGCTTGAAGGAGAGATGCCTCCGAGACATCGGAGGCTTTCCCTTCCCACACAGATACGGCAGACACAAGTACCCTATAACAATTGCATTGATTCCACAGAGGATCTGCTGTGTAATACCAATAGTATAGGTACAACTCATCTCAAGCACGTAGCTGAGGGTGTCCTGTGGTTGCTGCACCAGGGGAAGGCCAACCAGACGAGACCCGGCCCATGAAGGTACTCAGGCCGGGCAGCCGGGTATCCCACTACCGGATCATCGAGAAGATCGGCCAGGGCGGGATGGGTGTGGTGTACAAGGCCGAGGATACCAAGCTCAGGCGAACGGTCGCCCTTAAGTTCCTTCCCCCCTACCTCACTGAGGATCCGTCCGCACGGGAGCGCTTCATCCACGAGGCCCAAGCGGCTTCTGCCCTCGACCACCACAACATCTGCACCATCTACGAGATAGATGAAACAGAGGACAGTCACACATTCATCTCGATGGCCTGCTATGAGGGGAACACCCTGAGGGAAAGGTTGCAGAGGGGCCCCATTGATCTGGATGAGGTGCTCAATATCGGTATCCAGATCTCCGAGGGTCTTACCAAGGCCCACAGGAAGGGTATAGTGCACCGTGACCTCAAGCCAGCCAATATCATGATCACCGACGATGGTGTCGTCAAGATCATGGACTTCGGTCTCGCCAAGCTTGCTGGCCGGACCCGGATTACAAGGACGGGTACTACTGTGGGGACACCGGCCTACATGTCGCCTGAGCAGGCGCAGGGTGGGGAGGTGGACGAGCGGAGTGACATCTTCTCACTCGGGGTGATTCTCTATGAGATGATCGCAGGCCGGACGCCATTCAAGGGCGAATATGAGGCGGCCATACTCTACTCTATCGTGCACGACGAGCCTGAGCTGTTGAGCGATTCGAGGCCTGACGTCCCGGCTAGGTTGCAGCAGATCATCGACGCTATGCTGGAGAAGGACAGCGGCAAGAGGTATGAGAACAGCACTGAGCTTGTGGTTGATCTAGCGGAGCTCAGAGAAGAGACCAGGACGGGTATCACCAGCCTATATTGCTTTATCCCGCCTCAGCCCTGATGGCGAGAACGGCCCGGGAGTGCCTGGAGACTCAGGCCTACCCTCAGAAGTCGCCCAGGGAGAACTCTTCACTATCGTCATTGCTCCGTTCTGGGGGGCGACGGATCAGGCGATGGAAGAGGGCAAGGTCATGCAGGGGCTGGTTGAGCGGAAAGTGAGGGATGAGCTCGCCGGTGAGGCGAATGTGCAGGTTCTAAGCGGGGTTGCCTCGGATCTGCCTCGTTCTCAGGAGGAAGCGACGACCCTTGGAGAGGAGCTCGATGCGGCGGTGGTGATCTGGGGCGAAGTCTTCAGCCTTCATGGTGAAGTGGAGATACAGCCACACCTGACTCTCATAAGACGCAGTATGGTTTTCTGGAATCCAGCTGGTGCGACTTCCTGGAACCTTTCAACCCCTGCACTTGAGGCTGACTTATCGCAGCCAAGCCAACTTGCAATCAGGAAGGCGAAGGCTGAGCAAGTCGGGAATCTAGTGCTCATGGCTGCGGCCTATTACTATGGAGGTCAGGACAGCGAAAAGGCACACGCTTTTCTGAAGCGTATAACCCCCCGGTCATCAACCAGTGTTCTGGTGGAAGCGCTGGTTGAGTTCGACCGGGATAGACGGGCCGAGGCGGAAAGCCTGTGCTACGTGGCTACCGCTCTGGATGCGCTTGATCCCTGGCCTTACTACACGCTGGGGACTATGCAAACCCTTCTTCAGAGATATGATGAAGCCATACCCAACCTAGAGAGAGCTTTCACCCTCGAACCGGACCAGGATGATTTTCGATTGCAGCTAGCCATAACCTTGGCCCGGAAAGGGGACGAGAAGGCACTTGACCTGTATCGGGAGGTGGTTGAGCGCAACCCGGAGAATTCAGGTGTCCACGTCAAATTAGGGTGGCTATACTCTTGGCTTCTCAGGCGCGACGAAGCGATAGGAGAGCATAAGCTGGCGATTCGCCTTGACCCCGGTAACCTATATGCTTACAGGGGGCTGGGATTTGCTTATGAGTTCAACGACTCGCTCTCCGATGCTGCGGAGTCATACAAGAGAGCCAAGCAGCTGGCAACCTCGACCGAAGATCGAGCCACAATGTCGTGGTTCCTGGCACGTGTCCTCTTGAGTCAGGGCAAATACGAGGAGGCCCTCGCCGAATTCCACAATGCTATTGCTCTCCGTCCGGAGGATGCTATCTACTACTTCCTCTTGGAAAGGGCATATGTCAATCTTGAGAAAGGGGAGGAGGGGTTAAAGATCATCCGGGAGGCAGTTGAGGCGCATCCCGGCGATTCTCAATTCCTAGAGATCTTAGGATCCGCATACCTGAGTCTTCATATGCCGGACAAGGCCGCGGCAGTTTACAGAGACGCTCTCCGGTTGAACCCGAATACCGGCGATGCTCATCACGGTATGGGAATGGCTTATTCCCAGATGGACTCGCTCGCCCTGGCGGTGGCATCCTATCAAGAGGCAAAGCGCCTGGGCATACTCTATTATGGGGGTTACAGACTCCACTCTGCTGTGGCCTCGGTCTACCTGGCTCAGGGTCTTTGCGAAGACGCGGCAGTGGAGCTTTCGGAAGCTATCCGTCTCGAGCCGAATCTCGGCGACCCACATGTGGAGCTGGCAGTGGCTTACATATGCTTGGGTAGGTTCGACGAGGCTGTTGCCAAACTCAGGACGGCCACCGAACTCCACTCTGACTTCGTCTACTTCAAACTCTTCTATGCTCTTTCACTCCATCGCGTGGGCAGGGCGGAAGAGGGCCGGGGGTTCCTGCGCAATCTGGCCGGCACGCTTAAGGACGACTCGTGGGAGGCATCACTCGTCCGTTTCCTTGCGGGGGAGCTGGATGAAATGGCTCTTCTTTCCCTTGCAGACAGCGAAGATTCGACACTTGATCGCGAACACAAGTGCGAGGCCTACTATTATGCAGGCATGGCTTATCTGCTTGACACAGGCGCACGCCTGGAATCAGCCTTCCCGGACACCGCAAGGGCAAAGGCATACCTCGAACAGTGCATCGACACAGGCGTTAGGGAATTCTATGAATACACGTTTGCCCGGGTCGAGCTCGCCCGCCTCCAGAACAAGTGAACGCTCTCTATCAGACCGGCGTGGATTTGAATGAGGTCCCTCCCAACATGCATCTCAGAGGCCAGCGCTGATCGATGATGGGGAACCTCTAATATTACCTTTCGAAATCCGCTTCACTACAACCCTCACACTATCCCACAACGTCACGCTTTCAGACATTTGTCCGGGGAGCCATTATGTTATTGTCCGGGCTGATAGCGAAATCCCCAACACGCTGCTGCGCTCTACCGATCCATTGCACCAAACGCTACACCACTGATGATAGAAACAGCAGCGTAGAATAAACCGTGTCCGAGTTCCTTGCGACCAACCAGAGATTGACTTCTCATGGAGTAGTTGATATACTTTATCTCTATTGATTGCTGTAGGTAAGGTCCGGGCGACGCCCATTTCCTTGACGGACGCCAACACGGGCACGCTTGTTGGATCGGCCGGCACGATCCTTCGGACCACAACAGGCGGAGTAGAGGAATGAATGCATCTTGTTTCCCGGACAGTAGATCCTCCCTAAAACGGGCGAGGAAGTCGCCGCTCAATTGTGTGCTGACCTGGCGGTCTTGCTATCCATCCAAGGCTGCTGTTCTTCTGGCCCTGCTCACACTCACTTACACAGGTGCGTACGCTTCGACTCTGACTCACGTATGGAGTGCCAACTACGGCGACTCGGGTACGCAGAGTCTCGAGGTCGTGAAGTTCGACCCGATCGGCCATATTGTCGCCACCGGTAGATTTCAGAGTTCGATAGACTTTGGGGGCGGGGCGCTCAACAGCGCAGGTGGCTGGGACATCTACCTCGTAAAGCTGGACGGCGCAGGTAACCACATCTGGAGCGGACGCTTCGGATCGACGGGGGACCAATACGTCACGGGTATGGATGTTGATATCGCAGGCAACATCGTCATCACCGGCATCTTCAACGGTTCGATCGACTTTGGAGGCGGTGTTCTGACCTCCGCCGGTGGGTTCGACTTCTTTATTGCCAAGTTTCGGTGGGACGGCGCGCATCAGTGGAGTATGCGCTTCGGCGATGCCCTGAATCAACGCTTCAGTATCAATCCGGTTGTCGCGTTCGATGTCATCGGTGATGTCATTATGGCCGGCGAGCTAAACGGCACCGTTGATTTCGGTGGCGCGCCGCTTGTCGGCACGACGTACGCCACATCGGGTAATCTCTTTGTCGCCAAGTTCAACTCGCTGGGTGGCCACAACTGGAGCAACATGTTCGACGTGATCGGCGGGGCTCGTGATGTAGCAACTGACGCGCTTGCCAATGCGATCGTAGTCACCCAAAACAGTCAAAACAGCAACGACTTCGGCGGCGGCGAACGGCAGGCCTGGACCTTGGTGGTGGTCCGCACGTGGGGTTCGGAAGCATTTTCATCGCACGATACGATACCGGCGGCGGCTATCTCATGAGCGCACACCACGGTTCGGACAACGAGATTGTCGGCAACCTTCTTTACGCGATGACGACAGACGCGAACGGCAATATCACTGCCGGCGGACGGACCGATACGGGTTGGGGCGTTGGCCTGCCCGGGCCGGGCCGAAAGATGATTCTTGCGTGTTACGATACCACAGGCGCGCACGTGTGGAGCGAGAAGTTCTTCGATGCTTCGGGTTTCTTCTTCAGTGCGGACGAGAAGTCGGGGAGCGTTATTACCGGCGGGATCATCAACCCGGGGTGGATCAATCTCGGCGGCGATACCCTGACGACAAACGGGACGGATGATTCGTTCATCGCTCGATGGGGTGGCCTCCTGGCCGGCACTCAACCGAAGTCGCCTGTGGTGGGCCGTCTAATCCGGGCCTACCCCAATCCATTTAATCCCTCGGTAACGGTGTCATACGAAGTCGGCCAGACCGGGCCGGTTTCCATGACGGTTTTCGATGTATCTGGCGCCGTGGTTGCCCGGCCGATCGAGGAGGTGCATCACGACCGTGGCCTCGCAGAGCGGACACTCTCGCTGGACAAGCTCGCCTCGGGCATCTACTTCATCCAAGTCAAGACCACCTCTACGATCTCAGCACACCGCATCACACTTCTGAAGTGATCACGTGAAAAAGTGGATTCGGCGACCGGTCGAGCCCATGTCCGGTCAACCCACTAAAGTCTAACACGCCCGTCGGCAATCCCTTTTGCCGCAATGACTACCATATCCCACAATACCACGCTTTCAGACATTTGCCCGGGGAGCCATGCTGTCTTAAACGTAGAAATCCGAGAAGCCTCCGGTATCTCGGAGGCCCTTCCCTTTTAACAATTGCGTTGACTCCCCAGAGACCTTGCTGTGTAATATAGACGGAGGGGATGCTATTCAGTTGACGAGTTCGCCTGAGGGGGTGCGCTTTGCCGCCTGAGTCAGAGGAAGGTCGACTGAACGAAACCACACCCTTCAAGGTGCTTTCAGCGGGCACGAGGATATCCCACTACAAGATCATTGAGAAGATCGGCGAGGGTGGGATGGGTGTGGTATATAAAGCCGAGGACACCAAGCTGAAGCGAACCGTGGCTCTGAAGTTCTTGCCGCCGCGTCTGCTCTGCGATTCAGAGGCCCGGGAGCGCTTCGAGCACGAAGCCCAGGCGGCCTCAGCTCTCAATCATCCCAATATCAACACTATCTACGAGATTGATGAAATAGATGGCCGCTGCTTCATCGCAATGGAGTATCTGGAGGGAGGCTCACTGCAAAGTCGGCTCAAGGGCCGGGATCTTTCCATCAAGCAGATTTTGGAGCTTGCGATTCAGATAGGCGAAGGCCTACATGCCGCCCATGATAGGGGAGTAGTCCACCGGGACATTAAGCCGGATAACATCGTGCTGACGGAATCTGGGCTTCCCAAGATCATGGACTTTGGTCTTGCTAAGCTTAAGGGTGCGACCAAGGTAACAAAGAAGGGCACTACATTGGGTACGCTCCAGTACATGTCGCCCGAACAGGCGAGTGGCCAGGAGGTTGATCACCGTAGTGACATCTTCTCCTTCGGCGTGATCCTGTATGAGATGATTGCGGGCAGGCTGCCATTCAGAGGCGAGACCGAAGCCTCCATAATCAATTCCGTACTCAATGACACCCCGGAGCCGCTGACGAGATATAAGGCTGAGGTACCGGAAGGAGTACAGAGGGTAGTGGATCGGGCTCTGGAGAAAGATGCAGGCGAGCGGTACCAGCATGCTGACGATATGGTGGCGGAGCTCAAGCATGAGAAACGGCTGATGGAGACTGGTGCCAGCAAGGTGACTCAGGCTCTGGTGTCGGGCAGGTCCCGCCGGCGGTATCTCCGTATCGTAATTCCCGCTGTGATAGCTGCAGCTGTAATCTTGCTCATTCTGATCCTTGAGCCTTTCAGGATTGAGATGGGGCCTGGGAAAGAGGCCTCGGCTGAGGAGAACTCGCTCGCCGTCATGTATTTTGAGAACATGGTTGATCCTGAAGACCGGGATCGGACCGCTCAGATGCTCACAGCTCTGCTCATAACGGATCTCTCGGAGTCGGAGTACCTACGAGTATTAAGCCGGCAGAGGCTGTATGATATCCTGAGTCTTCTGGGCAAAGATGATCTCAATGTGATAGACAAGTCGGTTGCTTCACAGGTCGCTGAGGAAGCAGGGGTGCAGTGGATTCTGACGGGGAGCGTGTTGCAGACAGAGCCGAGCATAACTCTGATCTCTGAGATATCGGACGCCACAACCGGGGAGATCCTGGCAAGTCAGCGTATTACGGCCGGGGCAGGTGAGGACCTCTTCTCGCTGACCGACCGGTTGTCGACACGGATAAAGCATGGTCTTTCGCTTCCTGCACAGGCGGAGAACGAGCGGGACAGGCCAGTGGGGGATGTCACAACCCATTCAACGGAGGCATACCGCTACTACCTTGAAGGGCGTGACTACATATTCAAGTACTACGATGTTGAAGCACGGGAGAGTCTCATGAGGGCTCTGGAATTCGACTCCACGTTTGCCATGGCATACTACTGGCTAGCGTGGCTCACGACTGGCTCCGAGAGGGCGGAGATGATAGCCAGGGCGTTGGAATACTCAGGCAATGCCAGCTGGAAGGAAAGGCAATACATAGACGCCAGAGCCGCACGCTTGTCGGACGATACTGATAGTGCAATAGAGAAGCTCCAGAGCATACTTGAGCGTTATCCTGATGAAAAGCAGGCATGGGAAGTGCTGGGCTGGATTCACTACGATAATCTCGGACAGTACGAGCAAGCTGCCTCTTATTATGAGAAGGTAATCGAAATAGATCCTCTCTATAAGCATGCATACAACGACCTTGCGTATGCTTACGATATGATGGGAGATTTCGACAGATCCATCTGGGCTATAAACAAGTACATCTCACTGGCTCCGGATGAACCCAATCCATACGATAGCCGGGGTGATCTCTTTCGCTACCAGGGCAATCTGGACCGAGCTATTGAGTCCTACGGGAAGGCGCTGGCGAGAAAGCCGGATTTCTACGATACCACGGGCAAGCTCGGGTTCATGTATCTCTTTAGGAGAGACTATGCCGAGGCAGAGAGTTGCTTCCAGATGCTTGCTTCCTGTCCCGAAGCCAATTGGCGCGAGACAGGACGTACCTTTTTGGCGATGGTGCCCATCAACCAAGGGAAGTTCGGGGCTGCCCTCGAAGTCCTCGACCAGGGTATTGCTGCCGACAGAATGGAGCAGCGTCGGCTGATGTATCACGGCATCAAGTATTACCTGAAGGCTGATATCCTTAGGGTGACCGGTAGCTATGATTTGGCCTTGCGGGAGTATGAGGTCGCGATGGAGATCTTTCGCAAGGTGGGTTACAATCCACCAGTCTACGGACGAGACTACTACGTCTATCTTCTGACCAAAAAGGGTGATATCGAAAAAGCCGAAGATGTGACACGGGCTGTTAAGAGAGATATTGAAGAGAATGATAAGTCCGGGATGAGATCGTACTGGTATGCCTCCGGATGCGTTGCTTTCGCAAAGGCCGATTACAAAGCATCGGTGGCAGCCTTCGAGAAGGCGGTGGAAAACACAGAGCGGTTCTGGGAGCACTACTTGCTTGGGACGGCATATCTGGAATCGGGCCAACTTGGTGAAGCGGTAGCCTCATTCGAGGGGGTGGTGGGGAAATATGGGGACAGCCGCGCGTACGCCTCAGTCTTTGCGGCGAAGACCCATTACCTGCTAGCCCTGGCTTATGAGAGATCCGGCTGGAACGGCAAGGCAATAGAGCAGTATGAGGAATTCCTCGACATCTGGAAGGATGCCGACCCGGGCATCTCCGAGATCGAAGACGCTCGCGAGCGCCTAACCCGCCTCAAGGGCGGCACATGAACCGGCCGGATACTCTGTGAGACGTGCGATCCTTATCAATCCCCTGGCAGAGATCTGTGTCATAACGATCACGGTATCCCACAAAACCACGCTTTCAGACATTTGTCCGGGGAGCCACTTCAATGTCTGAAAGCGTGGCTCTGCCCGAGTGAATGGTTCGCCGCGCTGAAGGCTATGAAGGTAGATCCCCCAGGCAGGTACGCGTGCTGGCTGACGGCCAAAGCACCCGATGGCTACTCCCAGGTGATCTGGGACTCAAGGGACAACGCGGGGAGCCCGGTCTCTCCGGGAGTCTATGTGGTTCGGCTCCAGACCCCTGGTGGTACACAAACCCGGAAGGCGTCCCTGGTCGAATAGGCTGGACACCGCATAGAATGCGGGTTCCACGGATTACAGTTGACATTCTCCAGCCTCCCTTGTTACCCTTATGTTAGTCAGAGCATACGCAACTTCTCTTATGTAGTGATTCTTCTGACCCAATTGCTTTGCCCGCACATGGAAGGCGATCGCAGAGTGACAGCATTGGAGGTAGGATTATGACGTGCTCGCGCAAAGCGATCCGCCTCGGACTTGGCATGCTCATCGTTACTCTGTTGCTGTCTCACGCGACGGCCTTCGGAACCCAGACCCCCGCCCTTACGGAGATTCAGCTGATAAGAGACATGCCTCGGTACATAATGGACCATCTTGATAACGGCAATCATCCCGACCGGAACGGAATGATCGGATACAACCGCGACGGCTGGTTGTCTGTCAGTCTCCAGCGGGGGGGTATGCTCTACCTTTTACTCTCTGCCGTAGACGGTGATGAGGCGGGAGCCGACAATGCATGGCGTGCGATCGATGCAGCCTTCCAGCGCCAGAAACCGGACGGGAGTTTCCACATCGGACACCCCATGGGGCCAGACATTGCCCGGGTCGACAGCCTGAACGATGTCTCCTTCTGGCTTGCCAAGTTGTGTCATGCACTCCTGACTCTCCAGGCAAGCGAGCTCGGCCCTGCGTTTGAAAGCAGGATTGATGCGCTACTACCCAGGATCGAGCTTTCGGCTCTGTGGGTTGCAGATGGTGCGGATGTGCTTGCGTACGGTGATTCCGAGGCACCCAACCGCCTATTCTTCCATGCTTGTGCCTTCGGGTTTTCCGGTATCCTGCTTGAGAACCAGGAGCTCATGGATCTCGGCCGGCAATTCGCCGCACAGGGCGTTGGGACCCAGCGTGCAGACGGAGTTTTCCTCGAGCTGGGCGGTCACGATTCGAGCTATCAGGGCGTATCGCTCTTACAATTCCAGCAGTATGCAATCCACTTTGCGCATCCCGCTGCGGATGCCGCGATCCAGCTGGGGTCGGCGTGGGAAGTTATGCGCGTAAAGCCGAGCGGAGAAATAGACGTGACCGGAAACACACGGACCGGCTATGGGCAGGAGGACTTCCTTGACGGGATAAAGCAGGTAAGCTACATCGAGGTACTCCTGGCACTGCTCTATTGCGGCGAGGCACAGGATTACGAGCCTGCCACCGACGCTGCGATTCGCATCTTTGACCATCTCTCCAGCGAGTCGAGCAGAGTTGTCCTTCTTCAGAATCACCCGAACCCGTTCAGAAGGACGACAGCAATCGGCTACACCCTGGCATCCAGGCAGAATGTGCGGATGGTGGTCTACGACGTGCTCGGCCGGCAGGTACGCGTGCTGGCTGACGGCCAGAGCCCCGAGGGCTACTCCCATGTGGTCTGGGACTCAAAGGACAACGCGGGGAACCCGGTCTCTCCGGGGATCTATGTGGTGCGCCTCGCGACCCCGTTGCGAACTGAGACACGTAAGATGTCCCTTGTGAAGTAGGGTGTGGAGTCGTTTATCTGCCACTACCACCACTTGTCCGGGGAGCCACACTGGGCTGGAGAGACCTTCCCGCCTTCTGATTGGGTCGGATGTTGAAGCATTAGACGTTTTGTTGTTAAAGGGATGGAAATGTGTTAGACAGTTAGTGTGCCATACGGATTCTGACAGGGGGCGGTGTTGGGTAATACGGAATTCAAATCTGACGTCGACTTCGTGGTCCGGATCGCCGGTGAGGGTGGTGAGGGGATTATAAGCTGCGGCGAGCTGTTTGCCCAGGCTGCCGCGCGCACTGAGTACCACGTTTTTACCTACATCACATACCCTGCCGAAGTCCGGGGTGGTTTCTCCATGATCCAGATCCGAATTCGCGACTGGATGATCTATTCGATGGGCAGTACGGTTGACTATCTGGTTGTCTTCAGCCAGCAAGGCTACGATCGCACGATTGGCTCTCTCGGCAAGGGTGGAACAGTGATCTACGATCCTGATTTGGTCAAGATCGAAGAGGTCCCCGGCGCTACGTTCCACGCAGTACCGTTCAGTAAGATCTCTGGGGAAGCAGTTGGGGGCCAGCGAGGCAAGAACATTGTCGCGCTCGGTGTCCTTGGGCATCTCTTCAGTATGGACCGGCAGGTGCTTGAGAAGCTGCTTCAGGACCGGTTCGGTGGAAAGGGCGGCCAGGCCACAGAGATCAATCTGAAGTCGCTTGCGGTCGGCTATGAGGCCGCCCGGCAAGCTGCGATGGGGTGCAGATTCCATCTCAGCGCACCGTCCAGTCAGAAAGCAGTCTATATGATGTTGTCAGGCAATGAGGCGATCGCACTGGGGGCGATCGCTGCAGGTTGTCGGTTTGTGGCAGGTTATCCCATCACGCCGGCCACACCGATCTTCGAAACACTTACACGGCTTATGCCCAAGGTAGGCGGTACAGCGATCCAGATGGAAGATGAGATCGCTTCGATCTCCGCATGCATAGGAGCCTCTTTCGGTGGGGAGAAGGTGCTGACACCGACATCGGGACCGGGTCTGCAACTTATGGGTGAGCAGCTGACTCTTGCGGCTATGCTGGAGCTGCCGCTGGTGATAGTCAATGTCCAGCGGGGCGGTCCAAGCACCGGCTTACCGACTAAGACGGAGCAATCCGATCTCAAGTTTGCTATCTATGGCACAGCCGGTGAGTCGCCGCGTGCGATTCTGGCGCCGAGCGGCGTCGAGGACTGTTTCTATCAGACCTTGCGCGCATTCACCATTTCAGAACATTTCCAGATGCCTGTGATAATCCTGACCGATCAGTCCATCGGCTACCGGAAGGCAACCGTACGCATTCCCGCGGTGTCCAATATCACTGTTGTTGATTCTTCTGTCCCTTGCGAGGAGATAGATCTACCGAGTCCCGATCGAATCCAGACCACTAATCGACTGGAGCCCAGCTCCGAGGAATTAAGAGGCTATAAACGATTCAAAGACACAGATGATGGAGTCTCACCGATCGCGCGCCCGGGTACTCCCGGCGGCCAGTACCTGGCGACCGGCCTTGAGCACACCGAAGCCGGCCGGGCGGACTACAGCCCGTCCACCCACGTCAAGATGACGCGGAAGCGCTTTAGGAAACTTAAGGCGCTGTCAAAGACCCTTGAGACAAATCCGCCGGAGTGCTACGGGCCGGAGGATGCACAGATCGGAATCATCGGTTGGGGCTCGACCGAGGGTGCGATCCGCGAGGCACGCTATCTGGCGGCTGAGAAGGGAATTCCGGTACGACACCTTCACCCCAAGGTGGTCTCGCCGCTTCCGAACCGTCAGATCGAGCATTTTCTGTCTGAGATGAAGCAAGTACTAGTTGTGGAGGAGAACTACACCGGCCAGTTTGCCCACTTCGTGAAGGGGCTATTTGGTGCCCGGCCCATCGAGATCCACAAGTACGAGGGGGTTCCCATTGCGCCGGAGGAGATTCTCTCGGCCATCGAGAAAGTTGCAGGGATCCTTGATGAAGAGGACATCAGCAGAGTATAAGAGCAGTATTAAGCCGGTCTGGTGCGCAGGCTGCAGCGAATACAGTGTGCTTTCGAGCGTCCAGAAGGTGTTGGCCGAACTCGATATCCCTCCCGAGGACATCGTTGTCGTTTCAGGGATCGGATGCTCTGGCAGGTTTTCCCATTACCTGAATGCGTACTCACTTCACGGCACGCATGGCCGCGCGCTGCCCATCTCACTCGGTGTCAAAGCTGCCAGGCCGGACCTTACCGTACTCACGGTCGGAGGTGACGGGGACGGGCTTGGGATTGGAGGCGGGCACATTTCCCATGCTGCACGCAAGAACGTGGACCTCACTTACCTAATGATCGACAATCGTATCTACGGACTGACCAAAGGGCAGGCCTCGCCGACGACACCGCTGGGTGCGAAGACCAAGACTTCACCCTACGGCGTCTACGAAGATGCTCTTGCTGCGATTCCGATCTTCCTTGCTTATGATGTGTCATTCATAGCGCGAGGCAACATCGGCGATGTCAGTGAGATCTCGGAACTCGTCACGGCTGCAATAACACATAAAGGAATGTCGATCGTCTACATCGTATCACCGTGTCGCACATTTCCAGTGGAGGGTTTCAAAGAGACCGTGGAGAGTTCCGAAGTGGTGCCGGCAGACCATGACCGTACCGATAGGCTAAAGGCAATGGAATTAGCATACTCATACAGCCCATTATACACTGGGATCTTCTACCAGATCCGAAAGCCAACGCTTGGCGACCGTCTCCGCGACGATACCGACAGGGCCCAGGCAGAGGCAGGCGGAAAGGAGGTGACGATCGAGCAGATCCTGCAGAGCTTTGCATAGTCAGGCTCAAACGGCGTCAGGACGCCGGCGGTGCCACAAGCATTTGCCTTGTGTCCGAATGAGCCCAATCCTTTCAGCCTCCTAACGACTGTCACTTACTTTTTCCCTGGACCTGTTGTCCGGTCCCTGCCCGGTCGTGTCACTAGAGCCTGAAACCACCACGTACGCGTCTGCATACGCTCAAGGTCACACACCAAGTGGGGGAACATGCAGGCAAGATGAGAAACTACAGACCAGGCTCGACCCTATGCAGTTCCGAATTCCTTGACTACATAGAGTTGAGATCGCGGACCTCTACCTACTCTCCTTTCAGTGGGCGCTACGGTACTCCTCGGCCATCGTTCGAATCTCGGTCAGATCTTGTACCATTTCGCTCCAGCCGTACCACAGTGCATAATCGGGGCTGCTGTGGAATGTCCCCTGGAATGATCTCATCCGATGCTTGAGGAACATGACAAAAAGCACCTGTTCTATCCGCGTGGGCGCGTCATGAAATGCCAGCAGGTCAGGGAAGGCATAAGAATAACTCTCAGGTTTGGCGAGTAACCCGTCTTGATATAGGCCAGCCACAGTCTGAATGGCTTCCGCCATCAGATGGTCAGCCTCTCTGATCATCTCGTCACCCTTTCCCAACTCAGCCCTGGCAAAATTGGCGGAATGGCATTGATTGCAGATGCTGATCATTTTGTCACGTTCCTGCTGCCAATCCTCCTCCGTCAGCCGGGCAACACTTGCAGCCTTCACCACATCAAGGCGCGCTGTCGGATTCCCGTCAGGATCCAGCACGCCAAGCCCCTGAAGAATCGTTGCACGGTCAGAAGCCCACTGCTCATCGTCGGGCATCGGAAGCCGCACAGCAAGGAATCCCCATGATGTTAGTACAGCGTGATTGCCCTCCTGCATGTGGCACGTCTGGCACGTGGGAGCTGCCACCGTTTCCGGGAGTACTCCGTTCTGCTTCAGCAGGTAGCGAACACCGTGCTTGGAGGATGAATACATCTCCCACTGCGGATGGTCAAAACCCATGTGGCATGTCTGACAGGCTTGAGGCTGCCTGGCTTCCTCGACCGAAAAAATATGCCGGGTATGACAGGCATCACAAGACGCAACACCAAAGCCGGCACCATCCTCCTTCAGTGCCATTATATCCTCTTCAGTCTTCAAACCGATCTTGTGACACCCACCGCAACCCTTCATACCTTCCATCAAGGCCAGCGGTTGCCAGTGAGCGGTCGGCATAGCCTTCATCGCAGCCCAGGCCAGGGCATGTTTTCCCTTCCCGAATTGTTCAACCTGTGTCTCATGACACGTAGCGCAGGTCTCCGGCGTTGGAATCTCAACCGCCGCCACATCCTCAGCCGAGGTGTGCCCATCGCCGTGGCAGACCGAACAGTCAATATCGTTCTGGCTGTGCTTACTGACCTGCCAGTCAGAGACAATATTCGGTGTCACCTTCTTGTGGCAGTCTACACATTCTTGGGCAGACACACCCGTAACAAGAGCTAAGCTGGCCAGGCAAATGATGACCGTTCTCTGCAACATGGCACGCCTCCTAACTCCGGAATTTCCACCGACACAAACTTCCATCGTGATCCTTCACGTGCAAGTCATTGCATCAAGTGACCTCTACGCTCGGAGAACATTGTAAATGGTCAGACGCCCTGTGCCAAGAATAAAATCCCAGTCCCATGGATTCTTGGCTGATCGGGGAAAGAAGGTGTTACCTTGCATACCGTTCCTTGAAATCCTCCTGGGCTTCTTGTCGCTTCGCACGTTCTTTCTCATTCAGATTGCCAGTATACCAAGCGTGCTCTGGTCGCTCCAGGAGCGCCTTGAGCTCCTTCTCAAGCACCTCAGTCCCTTCGATCTTCCGTGGGTCATCCGATTGTTTGTTGTCCTCAACGATCTCACGGAGCTCAGGGATGAATTTCATGTACCAGTGTTTAGCTACGTCATAGAGGCCATGCCAATGTGTGTAGTCCGGTGCCATCATCGAAACACCGTGGCGTGCCCTCCGGCCCTCGTGATGCCAGAGTTCCCACCAGGTCCATTCCACTGGATCGTCGAACTTCATTCGTGTTATCAGCTCGTAGTCATAGACCGTCTTCATTATCCTGAGTCCGGGCTCGGCGAATTTCGAGTTGTAGAGGTTGATGACACCATCATACTGCTCGTAGAAGTTATCCACGTAGTTGGGTGAATGACAGACCGTGCAAACCTTGACCATATTGGCTCGCCGCGTCTCCCAGCCCACCTTGGCCATCTTCTCAAGGCCCAGTTTCTTATCGGACACTTCCGGTCGAATGGACACTGCGGGGCGATTGTTCCAGCTGATCCTCAGGCCCACATCGTGTGTGGTCGGGACCAGCTCGCCGTCCGCGGTTCGGACCGCGGACATGTGGCACGTTGCACATGTTGGAGCTGCCGTATAGTCTTCGCCGAGCACCCATTTAGGGCTCTCGAGATTCAGGTCATCCACCTGGGCGGCAAAGCCGATGCCATGCTTCGATTCTTCGTAGATCTCCTTCTGGGGGTGGTCCGGTCCCAGGTGACACTTGCCGCAGTTCTCGGGGCGGCGTGCCTGGGCAGCGGAGAAGGCATGGCGCTGGTGGCAGGCGCTGCAAGCGCCGACGCTCCCGTCGGGATTGAGTCGGCCCATCCCGGTGTTGGGCCATCCGGTCGGTTTGAGCGAGCCATCCGCGTTGACTTCGAACCATAGAAAGACCAGTCCCCTTCAACGATATCCGCGAGGAAGTTGTCGAGGGAACCTAGAATCTGACCGGCCTTGGCATGATGGCTCTCATCGAACTCTTGGACTTCTTTCGAGTGACACTGGCCGCAGTCCCTGGGCGATGTGATGATACTGACAAAATACCCGTTGTGCTGGAACGCGTCGGGATCGCCCTCTTCCGCGTAATGGCATTCGTAGCACCCGACATTTGCGCGATAGTGTTTCGACGTGCCCCATTCTTGATAGATGCCCACTGTGGTGGTTGCATGGCACTCGATGCAGTCCAGTGTCTCATCCGAGATCTGGGCCGGAATCGTGGTTTGGGAATATCCAGATGAAATACCGAGTAGTGCAAAGGCAACTAGCGCGCTCAGCACTCGAAAAACTCTCACGGCACACCTCCTGGGGATCAGGTTCTCTTCGTAAGGCACTACTGCACCTTCCGGTCTGCTTCTTCTTCCACAGGTAGAACGTAGCCTGGGATCTTCTTCTCAGGAGACTATCAGAAGTTGTCTCCTCTGGCCAGCCATTGTCCAGTTTCACGGGGCAACGTCCCCCGAGGGGGCCGTGGGGTGATCGAAGGAGGTGGTCCATAGCCCAAGAGGCCCCACCACACTTGGGAGTAAAAGTGAAGTGGGGCCCCGGCTTCTCCGGTGTTCCGCACCAACGTTATTCGGGCACGGTCCACCATAGAGACTATCGGCGTATCAGGAGAGTCTTCTCAGTTAGCGCCTCAGCCGGTGTACGCAGCTCGTAGAAATAGATACCACTTGCCACGAGCGCACCGTTGTTGTCTGTCCCGTCCCATCTGACGGTCTGAACACCTGGTTCATGAAGTCCGCTGTACAGAGTCTTGACTTCCTGCCCCAGGAGATTAAAGACCTTCAGATCCGCACGCCCTCCGGCCGGAAGCTGGAAACGGATCTCAGACTGCGATCCGAACGGATTGGGATAGCTTGCCAGTGACAGGGAGATATTCGTTCTCGGTCCGCTGGCGACAAGGGGTTGCGCCATCGGCCCCACGTGGTAGGGCCTCATCATCTCATGATCTTCATGTGAGAGGATGTGACAATGCCATACGTAGCGGCCCTCACGGTCGAACCGGGCGATCACCCTGGTCACTTCTCCGGGCAGCATCACAGCCGTATCCTTCCAACCATCCTCGTTTGGCTCGGGCCCGCGAACATCGCCACCAAGCACGACATCACTCAAAATACCGCCGACCCCATAGGAACCATCATGCTGGAGCTGGTCTTTCTCTTCCATGGTACCTGTGAATGATTCGCGGTTCATGATCTGGAAGGCCACCAGATGCAAGTGGATGGGGTGAGCATCCTCGGTGGCGTTATAGACCTCCCACACCTCTATGTCATTGACCATAGGGTTTTCGGAGATCGGCTCGAACCATGCCAACGAACCTTCATTGAGCGTACCCAGTAAGGGCTGGAGACGGCCGTAATTGTCCAACCCCTCGAACAGCACCAGGTTGCGGGTAGCTCCATCCTGTATGAGTGGCATTATGTCCGGCCGGAGCACTGTTCCGGCGTCTACGGTCGCATCGGGTACGATCACATCCATAGGCAGACTGACGACGAACTTCATAATCTGACCGGTGGTTGCCGGGTCCGCCGGGGGCAGCTCACCGCCCTCGCCGTCGCTAAGACTCCCGTTCGGGTTGAAGCCCTTGAAAGGATCATCGGGTCCGAAGTTACGCAGGTGAATTTCGGTGCCCTCAGCAAACGAAGAGAAATCCACAACCACGTCGGCCCTCTCGCCGGGGCCAATGAGCAATCTGTCAAGTTCCACGGGCGAGGGAAGGAGACCTACGTCGGTCCCGATCTGGTTGAAATCCTGAGCCGCGCCACCCGTATCATCATCGCGGAATTCCAGCACATAGAAGCGCGAATCCGAGCCGTTAAGCAGGCGCAAGCGGTACTTACGGGGCTCGACCTCCAGCATGGGCCATGCGACGCCGTTAACCAGGATGAAGTCACCGAAGAACTCTGCGATCGCGCTCGGGTCTTCCGGCAGAGGGTCAAACCCGGGCTCGATCTCGGGGTCCTCCGACGGGTAGAAGAGCTGTCCGTCTTCGGTGAACATCCGGTCTTGGATCACAACCTCGATCTCATACGGGCCGCCCGGCAGAACGCCGCCGTCTATGAGAGCGTTCTCATTCTCGTCCCTGAGAAGATAGAAACCTGCCAGCCCGGCATACACGTTGAGTCTGGTAATACCCAGAGCATGATCGTGATACCAGAGAGTTGCAGATTCCTGGTCGTTATCGTAGTAGTAAGTTTTCTTGACAAACTGGGGACCTGTCTCCTTGAAGCGCTGTGTGAACCATGCTTCCGGGAGGCCGTCACTGGCGGACTCGGTATGGCCGCCGTGCAGGTGGGTCACCGTCGGTATACCCCCTTTGAGCGGATGTGCGATGTGGATGTTGGGATCCACGGGTAAGAGATGGGCACCGGGCCCGTCCGGGTAATTGTAGCGCGGCAGGCGGTTCCTCCATGTTACCGTGAGGGGCACATCTCTCTGCGCCACAAAGGTGGGGCCGGGAAAGGTTGCCTGTCCGGGTACAGTTGTTACCTGGTAGCCCCAGACTGTGGTCATGAGCATGTTGTCATCATCGTCCACCAGCCCCAGCCACTGGTCAACTTCGCGCATGAATACGTTATATTCGTCGGCCTCAGTTGCGTCTATCCGGTAGGGGATAGGAAGCGGGTTAAAGAATTTGGGATGATCCGCCGGATCCAATAGGTCATCGGCGTATGCAAGCGCGCCTGAGAGAATGCACACGGCCAGGCTAACCATGATCGTTCCTGCGAGTCTTCTGTGACTCCTTTGCATCACGAATATCCTCCTAATTCAAGGTTCCAGAGGTTGATGATCGTTTGCCGTCACCGGCAACTGGCGAATCCTCGAACAGAGTTCGCCACAATCATGAAACTCCCATCCCACCACCTCCTTAGTCGCGTAAAACTCTGGAGTCCCATCCCACCTGAGATGCACAAGTAAAGCACTCCCGGGGGATGGAGCGTCCCAGTTAGAGTGGATGTTCCTGAGGGATTCATACCTGCTTGGGATGCTCCAGTGCACAAAAGGTTACCAAAACCGTTACCTTTTTTTGTGGTTTTCCGGTTATCCGGTTGTGACCATGCAGTCACCCGGCTTGAACTGAGCGTTTCCGGTGAGGCTTCGCGGACAAGGAGGGGAACGCAGGGCTATTTTCGTAGTAAAGATGTCGCCGTTCGGTTAGGTTAGAAGCGGGGAGGGCAGATGCTAAGGACCAACATAAGGCTCTTCAAGGTTTTCGGGATTCCTATCGAGGTCAACATCTCATGGTTCATAATCTTCGCCCTCGTATCCTGGAGCCTGGTCTCACTCTACTTTCCGACCAGGTACCCTGATCTCTCCGTTGCCTCTCACTGGGGGATGGGGCTCGTAGCGGCTCTCATGCTCTTTGCCTCCGTGGTTCTACACGAACTGGGCCATTCGTATGTGGCCAAGACCCACGGGGTCCCGATCAAACGCATAACGCTTTTCCTCTTCGGCGGTGTGTCGCAGCTATCGAAGGAGTCCTCCGATCCCATAACTGAGATAAAGATAGCGATCGCCGGTCCCGGTGTGAGCTATGTACTAATGGCCGTCTTCTTCGGTCTCTACTTTGTAGCATCGCGTGGAAATACGCCGCAGAGCGTTGCCCCGGTTCTTAAGTATCTAGCCTACGTGAACGGTATTCTCGGGACCTTTAACCTGATCCCGGGTTTCCCCCTCGATGGCGGCCGGCTCCTGAGGGCCGCGATATGGAAGGTGACGGGTGATCTCCGGCGCTCGACCTATATAGCCACGAGAGTGGGGGGTGTCGTCGGGATAGCCTTCATCGCAATAGGCTTTCTCTCAGTCTTCCGTGGCCTCTTCGTGTTCGGTCTCTGGATGGTCCTGATCGGCTTCTTCCTGAGGCAGGCGGCCGAGGCGAGTTACGTTCAGGTCGTTGTGAGCAGCGCCCTTAAGGGTGTCAAAGTTGGTGACATCATGAAGACCGATGTTGTTACCGTCTCTCCCGAGCTCACAGTCCAGGATCTTGTTGATTCATACTTCTTCAGGTACCACTACGATTCGTTCCCCGTGAGTCAGGAGGGAGGTTTGCTGGGTCTGGTAAGTCTCAACGATCTTAAGAAACTTCCCAGGGAGCGATGGCGTGATACGTTTGTGCGTGACGTGATGCAGACGGATCTCACAACCCTCAGTGTTGCACGGGACGAGGACGTGGCGATCGTCTTGCGACGTGCCGTCAGAGATCAGACCGGCACACTTCCGGTGGTTGAGGCAAACCAGCTTGTCGGGATCATAACTCGACGGGACATCATGGAAGCCTTGAGGGTGTTTTCAGATCTCGGTCACTGATTACTGCTTGATATCCAGCCCTATGGTCCCTATCTCTTCAATCTCGATCCTGAAGGACCCGGCCTTGAGCGGCGGGAAATTTACCCTGCCCTTGTGGGAGTACTTGGTCTTACACGCATCCGGTGAATACAACTTGGCCTTAATACCATCGGGCTTGGTCGATGACGCTTCCTCTAAGAGCGTGAGTGTAGGCTTGAGTGTGTCCTCAGCCGGAGTCAACTCCACTGTCACAAGATAACCGGCGAGCGTTTTGGATATCCTCGGAGCAAGAGCCTTGCGCTTCCGGCCCCTGACCGGCACGATGGAGGGCTGTCGGGGCAGAAGGAGATTCCCTGTTGATTTGAGTATGCGACAGACACCTTGCTTCAAGATGACATTGATATCGAATCGGTCCTCAGTCCGGGTATGGCTGGCGATTATGCTCGCCGCCCTCGCAAGGGCTGCAGCGCTCGGCATGGCGGCCCTTCCCAACTTCAGATCTACAAGCTGCTTCAATTCGGCAACGTTATGGAGACAGAGCGCGCACTTCGAAAGGTGTGACTCGATCCTCTTACGGTTCGAGGTTGTCACCAGGGCATCTACATAGCCTGTGATCTCGTTTTCTGTCAGGCATTTTTCAGTCATCTTTCCACCCTTATATATACGACGTCTATGGGTTCTGTTTTCGGACCATGATTTTGAGTTTTTTCATGGCCCTCGACTTTCGTGCTGAAACGGCATCGACCGTGATGCTCATCAATTTCGCTATCTCTCGCTCTTTCATGCCTTCAATGTAGTAAAGCTTCACTATCAGCCTGTCTTTGTCCGGTATCAATTCAAGTGCTTCGTTGAGCGTCATCTCGACCTCGATATCATGTTCGAGATCGAGGTCCTGTGCTATGACCCGTTCGAGTTCGTCTTCACCGTTATCGATCGGGGTACTCAGGGATATCGTCGGTCTTCGTTTCTTTCGCCGGAGATAATCATACGTCCTGTTCCTGGCGACGCTCACCAGCCATGTCGAGAGCTTTGACTTCCAGCTGAATTTCCTCAGTGCGGCACAATCACTGGTAAGGAGCTTCTCAATTACATCTGCGAAGATGTCCTCAGCGATCTCGGGTTCATGTATGGAGAACTTTGCCAGGAGACTTGCCACTGATCCATAGACCAACGGCCCGAATGACTTGAGGAACTGCTGCCAGGCCCGGTTGTCTTTGGCAATGCACGCCTGTACGAGTTGCTTATCATTCATATCAGTCAATTAAGAGAAAGCAGAACAGTGATCATGACAAGCTGGATCATGGTCAATAAGACGTCGGTTCCGGATTCTTTCTTCTGTTCTGCTTGTTCTCTCAGCATGATCTCAAGGTTATTGGCAAGGGACTGACCGCCACCATAGATCGTCCGTACCACGTTACCGTTTCCATCCAGCAATGCCATTGCGGGGAGGACCTTCTGATCAAAGAGTGCTTCATAGGCCCGGCCTTCGGGATCTATATAGACGGGTATCTCGAGGTGGAGTGCCAGGACATAATTCCTGACCACCTCCGGGTCGCCTATGAACAGGCAGATGGGCCGGATTCCCCGGGCTTCGACTCTTCCAGCCTTGCTGTCGAAGTATACGGCACCCTCCCTGCACGTGATCAGATCCGGATCGCCCAGGAAAACGAGAGTTCTACGTCCGTCGCAGATGCTCTTAAGTGTGTGGGACATGTCCCAGAGGTCGGTAACGGCGGTGTCCGGCCTAGCATAACACAACTGCCGGGAAGCACCGGCGATGAGCACAAGCAACACACACAACCCCAAACAGGTGATGGTCAGAGCTACTCTATCTTTTCCAGGTATGCCTGAATGATGGCCCTGGGAGTTTCCCTGACTTCTACCCATGCTTCCCATTGCTTGTATCCCTGTTTCTCGATAGTGACCCGATGGTCACCGATCGTGACCTCAGCGGTAAATGGTGTCATACCGACCTCGGTCCCGTCAATCAGTATCCTTGCATCCTGGGGTGTGGATTCAAGGAGAAGATAGCCCAGAACGACCTGATCCTGAACTCCGGATTCATGCCGGTGCGTCTCAGTTGGGAAGAGAATGAAGGTCACGAGGATCAGCAGGGCACAGAAAGCGGCGAGGTGCCGGCCCGGTCTGGTCCTGGCGCGCAATGCCTTTCCGTCAGGGATTAGCCTGAGCTGCGGGTCCCCGTAGAGCGTATACGCCGCCCAGGTCGGATCGTGCGTCCCGAAAGCGTGTGCGACATCCAGTCTCGCCTTCCTCAGGGCGTGACCGAATGTCTCGTTCTCGAGAAGATAGTCATAAAGACGGGAGGCCAGAAGTGTGGCGGACTTGCTTCTTAAGTCCCAGAGTGAGGCCACGCACGCCTTTGTGCCTCTGCGAAGGAGGGTTTCAATGAGACCGAGGGAGCCCCTCCATGCATCTCTTGAGGCTGCCGCGCACATATTGAAGAAGGCAATAGTCGGGGGATCCTGGAGCCCCCGGAGCGCCTGGCCGCTTAAGACATCTCCCTTCTTAAGTCTTATACCCGTGTGGCCTTCGTCCGTGGAGACTTCACCGTGCCCGCTGAAGTGGAAGACGGTGGAACCGGGCAGGGTTGAGAGGATAAACTTGCGGTCCACTTCGCTTCCGGTAGCGATCCTCAGGGATAAATCCTTACTCTGTTTCAGCACACTCTTGATCGCATCGATCTCCTCTTCGACATCTCTGCTGATCGACGGATCATCCGATGGATCACCAAGTACAACCACCCTGTAAGGCGGGGCTTTCTCAGCTGCTTCGGGCGCATGGGGTTCCTCAGTATAGATCGCCCTTGCCATGGCGAACCTGTGAGAGAGGAATTCATCGCCGTCGTAAAGCATCTCGAAGGGGACGTACGCCAGGGCCCTGTCGATCTTAAAGAGGAGGTAGGTATCCTCATCCGGCACAAGACTCTTGAGGTGATCGCACTCATGCCTCAGTATTTCCTGAAACAGCGCAAGTCCGAGGGATCGTAACCGTTCGTCGGTATCCTGCCGCTGCTCCGCTGCTTCTTTATCGGTCCCGGGCCGCGACAGCGCATCTTCTACAAGCTCGTCAAGATCACGAGAGATGGACTCGACGGTGGTCTTCTCCGACTGCCAACGTCGTACGACGGGTGAGACTCCAGTGTGGTAATCGATGCTGACAGCGAGTTTTCCACCGGACACAATGGTGATCTGGATCTCAACAGGTTTCATGCTTGCCTCTATTTGCATTCTATTGGATTGGCAGGCATGTTTCAACTTGAGAAAATCTGTGTTGCTTCATGGGTGGATCTGCGTTTAAATAAACCCAGTATGTATCTCGGCGGGAGGATCTGATTGAACCAGACAGTTTATCATAGATACACCCGGTCAGCGGTTCCTCCAACCACGAAGGTGGTGCGCTGGCTTCTCATCCTGAACGTCGGGATCTTCGTACTTCAGCACATCTTCCTCAATCGATACCTGAATGTTTTTGGGCTTGTTCCATCCGCGTTCCTGGGCAGAGGCTTTATCTGGCAGATCGTAACCTACATGTTCTTCCACGGGAGTGTCCTGCACATTCTCTTCAATATGCTCTTTCTCTGGATGATGGGCTCGGAGATCGAGCGACTCTGGGGAAGCCGG
>JALGZP010000145.1 GCA_025774845.1 bacterium | reverse complement strand
TCCTCGTTACCGCGGTAACCGAACTGGTCACGCAAGTCCCTTCCGTAGAAAAAGACCTCATCCCCGGAAGAGAAGAAACCGTCCTGGTCGTTGTCGGAGAGCTCTATCGCGCTCTCCGCGAGATCGATGGAATCCGGGCTGTTTTCGTAAAACTCATCCCTGTAGATGAAAACCTCATCGACCGCTACACCTTCCGGGAAGCCCGCGGCACTCAGGCTGTCAAACGCGAGTTTGTGCATGCCGGTTGCCTCTATGAGAATCTTGAAGCGGTCGTTGGCGACAGTGCTCTTCATGAGCGGCTGCGCCCTTCGCGCTCTCCAGCGCCTGCCTTGCTCGTAGTTTAAGAGAACATCTTGATATACGCGTTCCCACCTGTCCTCCACCGGCGGAACGCCTCCAAGTCGTGCCCGGCCTTCGAAGCCGATCGTGACCGTAATCTCGCGAGTCACGGTCAAGCGTTCTCTCCCGGGTTCGTATATGAACGGGGAGACAAACACCCTCACCACATCCTGGTGCCGCATCCTGCCCCTGTCGGTGACCCACACCTGGTCATCCGGGAATGGGGAAACACCATCGTAGATAGACTCATCCTCGTCAAAGATGTTATCAGCAAACCTGTCTGCGCCCTCACCCCTGGCTTCTATCCGGGCCACGGGGATCACCCGGACCCCCTCAAGCACGGTCACGCCCGATCTTGAGAAGGACTGAAGGCCCGCGGTCGTACCCTGGGGCACCGCCAGCATGACGGCAAAGGCCGGGATATCCGGCTGACCCGCATCGGCGATCCGGGTAAGACCGTCCGCATCGATCCTCGAATAGGCCCTGCCCCCGGTAGTCGCTTCCTCAACATCATACCGGGGCAGACGAACCGTGAAAGTTATGTGGCTTTCATCCTGAGACACGATTTCATAATCCTGAAGGGCCGCAGGCAATGCCGTCCCGGCACACACCATCACCGCCATCAGCACCGCCGGTACGAGCGCACGAACAGGCTTAATTGTTCCCGATCTCATCTAGCATCACTCCTGCTTTTGCTGCAAACGTCCCTCCCCGGTCGAGCTCCATCACGCTCTGCAGAAGCTCTCCCGCCCGGACCCTCTCACCTTTGCCAAGATGGACGTGTGCAAGATGATATATAGATTCAACCCTATCTCTTTCGATGCTCAAAGCCTCTTCAAGTGACGTCTGGGCGAGAACCAGTTCGCCCCGCTTGAAGTGAACCCAGCCGAGCGTGTCGAAGTAGCTCGCATCCCTGGCCCGGCCCGTCGCGAACTCTGCAAGCTCAAGTGCCCTGTCGAGGTCGAGACCTCCGACGGCGTAGAGCCATGCCAGGTTGTTCGCGGCATCCGCGTCATCGGGGACGAGTTCGATGGCTTTCTCATAGTCTCGAACTGCCGCTACCGTGTCACCGAGTGCAATCTCGACCCATGCGAGATTTATATAGCCGTCGGCGTGGTAAGGATTGAGCGCGACGGATGTCCTGTAATTCTCCCGCGCCTCAGCGTACTGTTCCTTCGCCCGCTGCACGAATCCCAGTCCATCATATGCTATCCAGGCATCCCCCACCCGGGGATCGGCAAGTGCTTTTTCGTACTCGGCCCCCGCCCTTTCGAGATCGCCGCTCCCAATCGCTGCGCCACCGAGCTCGCTATGGATCTCCGTGTATTTGGCCGCGACATACGTGTCATGGGGAGCTGCAGCGTAGGCAGCGTCGTAAAGTCCTACGGCCCGGTCGACCCGGCCATCGACGCGCTCGAGTGTTCCCTTGAGCGTGAGTTTTCTGGCCCGCACCCTGTTGGCGACCATTCTGTTTGTCTCATCATCAAGGCGGTCAAAACGGTAGGGCGTAAGTACCTCAAGAAACTTGGTCAGATGAATGACGTGTGTGGATTCGACGATCCTCCTCCCCGCCTGGAACTCAATCAACATGTTATCGTCTGTGTGTATCCTGTCGCCGTCGTCAACAAACGCCCGGAGCCGTGCATCACTCATAAGCAAAGCACCCAGGAGATCACCCACATCATCGATCATGACCCTGTCCAGGTCCTCCCTGGTCCCGGGTCTCATCATCCTGCCGGCCAGCTCTTCATCGATCCGGATCGGCTCAAGGGAGCCGATCAGAACCACATCTGATTCGTTCGAAAACCAAAGTGTTGCATTGGGAAATACCGATGCAAAGGTCTTTAGGGTTGATCGCAGCTCAGGTTCACCCATGTGGTAGATCTGGAACCAGGCACACATTATCCCACCGGGTTTGAGCCGCTCGCGCGCCTCCGTGAAGAACTCCACCGTGAAGAGATCACCCACGCCCGAGATCCACGGATTCGTCGGTTGCGAGATAATCACATCGTATGACCTCTCCGAGAGCCGCACATGATTCCTGCCGTCACCGACGATCATCTTCAGTCTAGGATCGGAAAGGCTGTTGTGAGTTATCGTGTCATAGAAATGGGCGGCGTCGATGACATTCTCCAGGAGCTCGACACACTCTATGTACTTGAGGTCATGCGTTACCGCCGAACCCAGACTCACACCGCTTCCCAGACCGATCATAAGCACCGTATCGGGCTGAGGATGGAAAAGCAGCGGGAGGTGTGATATCAACTCCTGGGTTATCATGTCGTTTCCGCTTGAAGCATCGATCTTGCCGTCGATCCTGATGGCGATGACATTCTGATCCCGTTCAACGGATACGGTGGCTCCCGGTCCCTCGTCATAGAAGAGCAGGTGTCTCCTTTCGAGGGCATCATTGAGTCCTTCCGTGGTCTCGTAGCGGGATGCATAGACATAGACCGCGCTTGTCATCAGCTTCCTGTCCCACCCCGGTGAGAACACCACAAGCAGCACAATACCCACCCCCACAACGGCAGTACCCACCGTCCGCCACTTCAGCCTGACTCTTTCCGCCACGGCCAGGAACAGGACGAGGCCCACGGCCAGGTATATCACCGAAGCCGCAATCATCCCCTTCTCGACACCCAGCAGTCTGAGCAACAAGAAGCTTCCGATGAAGGATCCGAATATGGAACCGACTGTATTGAATGCATAAGCCGTTCCAATTCTTGCCCCAACCCGCGAAAGATCGGTCGCATATATCCTCGCAACCAGGGGAAAGGTGCCCCCCATAAGGAAGGTAGGCACGATCATCAGGCCAAGCGACAGCAGGAACTGGACCGACATCAGACTCTGCCAGGACTTG
>JALGZP010000022.1 GCA_025774845.1 bacterium | reverse complement strand
ATGTGAACTGAAGCGTGCTGTCTGCCGACACCGTCGCACTATCTGGAGACACGACGAGCTCCGCCGGCTCACCGGCAACACATGTGATCACACCTGAGGTGTCGGCGAAGCCTCCACCCCGTGTGGCTTGGACCCGCGCCGTACCCACCGCCGTAAGCTCAAGAGTGCTTGACGTGCCGTCCGAGGGTAGGACTTTGCCGATTGAATCACCGTAAATCAGACTCCAGCTGACTACAATGTCCCCTAGGGGATTGTGGCCCGAGTCATAGCCACGGCAGTAAAAGACCGTCGTGTCATTGTCAGTGGTGAGCGTCGTATCGGGAAACGGCCGGCCGTTCTCGAGTTCAACCTGAATGTAGCTAAGCGTGCCATCTGTCACCACCGTCACCGCACCAGAGTCAACAATGGCAACGTAGGTTGCGATCACATGGTAATCCGGAGGCGAGAGATCATGACCTGCTGTGTAGAGTCCGGCGGGAGTTATTGAACCCGAAGGATCGGTCATGCCCCAACTCACCGGCGACCGAATCACAGTGGTCGGTTTCAAGCGCCCCCATATCCGGTGCACTGCCGTGGTAGTGGTACCCCAGGTCGAGGCCGGCATTGATAGCCGGAGAACCGCACTGCAGTCTGAAGTCTCCACCCACCGGGTCGAAGAACTCCGGATCAGCGGAAATCCCCCCCGCCGAATCGAAAGCCCCGGCGGCGTAATCACCTCCGGTGTTCCCCCAGACATCATTGAAGCCACAAACATTGGCTGCATTTCCGTTTATCCCCTTGTCATTGAGGACAACTATGTTATTGAAGAGACGTGATGTGTTGTCTTTTAGTTCAAAGCCCATCTTCGCGCAGGAATAGACCGTGTTGTTGTGGTACGTGGTGTACTCGCCGGGACCTTCATTCTTGATACCTTCTTCGCCGGCGAAGGCGATGATGTTTCCGACGAAAAGGTGATGTTTGCCTTCAACCCGCAGTCCTTCCTTAGCCGTATGATGGATATACAGCCCGCGCACTCTGCACGAGTCTGATTTAATGTACACCCCTTCGTCCGTGCTATCAGTTATCTCAAGGCTGTCGACCCTGACGTGATCACCTTCGATAAGGATCCCAACGTTTGACGCGCCATTCATATCAACAACGGCGTCGCCACTGCCATACTTGCGGTAGGTTATATTGGCACCCGCCGTACCATTGGTATTGAGTCGTACGGTCGAGGTTGGCAGATAAGTACCCGGCAGGACATTTATCGTATCTCCCGGAACAAGGATGCTCTTCTGATCCCCATTATCGATCGAGAGCCAAGCGGTTCCAGGCGTCAAGCCGTCGGCGTCATCGTCGCCGGTAGGACTGACGTAATAGGAGCCTGAGTACCTCGACTCAACCGCCCCCATGTCCGGTGCGGTGCCTTTATAGGAAAACCCAAGATCAAGTCCTGCATTGATGGCGGGAGATCCCGGCTGGAGTATGAAATCACCACCAGCCGGATCGGTGAAATCGGGATCTTCCGAGATCCCACCGGCGGAATCACTCAAAGCGCCCCAGTAATCCATGGAGGTGTTATCCCATACATCATTGTAGCCGCAGACATCACCGCCAAAGCCACCTATGCCGTAGTCACTCGATGTGACGATGTTGTTGAAGACACGTGACGTTCCCGCACCATTCTCAAGATCGATACCATCTACCACGCACAAATAGACAGTGTTGTTGTAGAGGAGGTTGTTCCCTGTCAAAGCTTCGGCGTCGATGCCATCGTCACCGCAATTTGCGATGATATTGCGGCGGACCAAGGTTCTCCGGGCTCCATCAAGCAGGATACCATCCCAGGCGATGGTGTGGATGTAGCAGTTCGTGATAATAGCTGAGTCGCCGCGGACATAGATCCCGTTGTGTGCAGTCCGGGTGAGCTCGAGGCTGTCAATCACGACATGGTCACCATCCAGCAGTATGATCGATTCGGAGATAGCCTCGAGGTCTATTATGGCACTGCCCGCACCGAGTTTCCGGTATGTGATGGGTGCGGCCGCGGTACCGGAGGTGGTTAGCCAGGAGACGGCCCCCGGGGTATAGGTCCCGGGCAGGACATTGACTGTATCTCCCGGAACAAGGATCCCTTTGCGGTCGCCGTTTTCAAGCGAGAGCCATGCACTTCCGGTGGTCAGTCCGTCGTTGTCGTCATCGCCTGAAGGCGAAACGTAGTAGTTGGTGGCAATGTAGGGGGTGTACTCAAGAGCCCCCATATCCGGTGCGCTGCCTTCGTAGGCATACCCAAGATCCATTCCCGCATCTATGGCAGGTGAGTTACCGACTAAACTGAAATTGCCGCCATATGGATTTACGATTCTCGGATCCGCAGAAATACCACCTGCCGAATCGGCCACCCCGTTCACGTAACTCCCGCCGCCATTGTTCCAGACATCGTTATGGGCGCACACATTGTCCGCCGACCCATCGATACCGTCATTCCAGTTTTCGGAAACGATATTGTTGAGTATCCGGTTGGCATTGCCCGCACCCTGTATCTGTATTCCATCATAGTAGTTGTCCCACAGGGTGTTCCCGTAGTAGCGGTTGCCCGAAGCCCCCGCTGTGTTCTGAATCCCATTAGTCTCACATGAATAGACCACGTTCCTGAGTATGAGGTTGCCAGAACCGCCTACCTCTATCCCGTCACCGTGGACGTTGCTGACAACACACCCGGAGATGGTACATGAGTCACCATTGATTTCTATCCCGTTCACGGTGGTGAGTGGGTCGGCACTGACGTTGACATAGCGCAGGATCAGGTTGTTGCCCTCAAGCAAGACCGCAGCCTCCAAGGCGTCCACACACCTCACCCGGGCATTGTCAGCCTCATCGCCCGTGTAGAGGATCGGCGCCTGACTTGTGCCTGAAGATGAGAGTGTGATCGTGCTGGAGGCAAGATAGAGTCCAGGAAGTATGCTTATGGTATCGCCCGGGATAAGCACCCCGAGCCGGTCACCATTATCAATCGTCCGCCATGCAGTACCGGTGGTAAGCCCGTCGTCGGAATCGTCCCCGCTCGGTGAGACGTGGTAAACCACCGCTACGGCAGTCTGTGCTGCAGACAGCACAAGGGTGGCAGCAAGAATCACAACCGCTGCCACTATACGTACACCACTACCAGGCAAGATACACCCCCGCTCGCAACAGTCCCTATTCTTAGTAAGTATCGGCAAATTTCAGTGGGTGCCTTAGCCGATTGAGCCGAGAATCAGCTCGCAACTACCATGGGGTCAGAGCTCAAAAATTGCGCAAATGGCACCGGAGGGATACCGGGTGCTAACGTGAGGGAACGAGACGCAAACTTCGAGCTCTGACCCCGCTATAATTGCGCAATTTTTGAGCTCTGACCCCAACTGGAATTTAGGTGGGTTTAGTTATTCGACCAGGCCGGCATGGCTTCCATGAAGATCTTGGCGCGGCGCACGGCCTCTTCGTGGGAAATGTCTCCCTGCCACTCCTCAAACCAGTGCGCTATCAACTCTCGCACTTCACCCCGGGGCTTGAGGCGGCCTTCCTCGTCGGAGCAGTAGCGGCAGTAACAGTCCGATACACCGCGGTTGTGGTCGGAGATGAGCGACACCGAGCAGGATCGGCAGTGGGCAGGCTCAGGAATGGCAGCCTTCCGGGGCGCAAGCCTCTCTTGCTCCCCCTCAAGGGCGGGCAACCATTCATCCGGTATCAGGGTCCGGGCAGAGGCCGTGGCGAGAGCGAAAGATCGAGATTCGATCGCATCATCGCTTGTGAGTCCCCTTCGGGTCTCGGGTCTCGCGGCGAGCCAGCCGGCAAGGATCCTTATGATGCCGCGGCAGACTTCTCTCTGAAAGACGGGTGATGCCTGCTCGAAAGCAACAGGCCGAACCGGGGCAGCGTACCTGTCGGGCCGACCGGGTTCAACATCGGGACGTAGGTGGTTTCCGGCTGTCATGAGATCGGCATAGAGCCTGGCGGTCTGGTTAAGTGATGTTCCGAACAACTCGTCGTCGGTAGCCATCCCGATGAGATTGCGCCATCCGGACGCCCGGGGTCTCACAGCCACACCAAGACGATATGTCGGACACTCATCGGGAGCACCGACCAGCTCCCGGGCACTGAAGGACTTCGTAAAGTCCTGCTGAAGTTCCAGCTCTTCAATGACATCCAGACAGGTCTCATGCTCATCGACGAGAATCACCCAATCTTCCTCCCGTCGCCGGGTTTCCCGGAATAAGACCCGGGCAGTTTCATCTTCCCCTCGCGTGGGCCGCACAAGCAGCCTTTCTGTCGGCACCCCGCACTGTCCCATCAGGAAGTGCTCCGCGACGTCACCACCCCGCACCATGTAATACAGATCCTTCGAACCTACAGACGAGATTACCTGGTCCCAACCCGGCATCTGCCTCGACCCGTCCCGCTGGTTAATGCAGACAGCACTTAACCTGATATGCCAGCCCGGAACAGCTACGAATTCTAGCCCCAGGGACCGCCGATGGACAGTCTCAATAACGCCTACGCCGAGATCGAGTGACGGACGTGTCTGCGTGAGTCCCAAAACTGTAGCCTGCTCATCAAGATCCTGGAGTCGCAGCTTGCCGCCCGGTGCGATCGCTCCTACAAGCCGCCGCGCGTAGGTCTCCATGAAAGACCAAGGTTGGGTCGAGAGCGACTCGGAGAACGGAGGTCTTTGAACCACTCCGATCCTGATACAGTCCGGCCACGCAGGACCGGCAGGCGACACCGCAAAGGAATCTGCCTCAGCAGCGGGTGCCGGTCTTTGCCCGTATGACCGGCCCAGCAGATTTTCAAGAACAACCTCCGAGGCCTTCCGTATGTCTTCATCCCAGGCGATCCCGACCATCTCAATCCACTCCCTCGGCTGCCGGCCAAGGTGGTGAGCCAGCCTCGTCAGGATTCGGGCCCACGCCCGGACAATTCGGGTGTTGCCCGTTTCAGGAAACGCCGGCACCTCACCCGAAACAAGGATCCGCTGGATCGTGTGAGTCGATATCCCCAACCTGTGAGCAAGCCCCTGCCGTGAAGGGCTCGCCTCATCGGCATCCTTGAGTGCCAACCACACTTCCCTGAAGGACTCCGGCAGTCTATCCGGCATCACATCGTGGCTCATCTCAGTACCTCGATTCTGATTCCCATCCACCCGCTATCACCAACCCAACCCGTTCGATCCGCAGAAACCATTTCGATACCCTTGCTGCAAGGCATACTATCCATCGTGCCGTTCACTACTAGCATAGTCGCTGCAATCACCGACGTCAATAGTTTTCTTAGCTTTAGACAGAAAAAACTCACTTGACAAAAGAGCTGAATATGGGTATCCTATTTTTAGAAATGGTTGCAGCAAGGCAGCCTCAATCGAATGGAGGGAGTCGAAAGGAGGACGCATATGAGACACTGCCACATCGTGTTGGTCCTGGCCCTAAGCCTGATGGTCGCAGTCCCGGCATGCCCGGTGCTCGCAGGCTTCACCGAGCAGGCCGAGTTCGGCACCGGTACTACGATCCCGGTAGCCTGGGGAGATTACGACGGTGACGGCTATCTGGATCTCGCTGTCGGTAACTTTAACCAGCAGAACTGGCTCTTCACCAACAACGGGGACACAACGTTCACCCAGCGGAATGAATTCGGCGCAGGTGCGACGTTTGCCGTCGTATGGGGCGATTTCGACAACGACGGCGATCCCGACATGGCGGTCGGAAACGGAAGCTCGCAGCAAAACTACATTTACCTCAACAACGGAGACAGCACCTTCTCGGTGGGGCCCACACTGGGCAGGAAGAGGACCAACGCCCTGGCATGGGGTGACTTTGACAATGACGGCGATCTCGATGTCGCTGTTGGAAACGGACTCCTGGGCAATGAAGATGGAAACCGGCTTTTCATAAACAATGGTGACAGTACGTTCTCAAGCCGGGCGGAGTTCGGAGTGGGACAGTCGGCATCGGTCGTCTGGGGTGATTTCGACAACGACGGCGATCTCGACCTCGCTGTCGGAAACGGTGGTTTCGAATACACCGGTCAGAATTATCTCTACATAAACAACCTTGAGAGCAGCGATACCACGTTTACCGAGCGTGCGGAGTTCGGTGGGGGTGACACGTCATGCCTGGTCTGGGGCGACTATGACAACGACGGTGACCTGGACCTCGCGGTGGCAAACTGGGATGCCGGTCAGAACTACCTCTATGTTAACAACGGCGACGGAACCTTCACCCAGGAGTCCCGGTTCGGTCTGCGCGACCCCAACACGATGGCGTGGGGGGATGCTGATAACGACGGTGATCTGGATCTCGCGGTCGGTAACGGCGACTTCGGTTCTGCCGACAGCAATTACCTTTACGTCAATAACGGTGACGGAACCTTCACCGAACAGGCTGAGTTCGGTCTTGGCAGCACCGACGGGGTCGCCTGGGGTGACTTCGACAATGACGGTGATCTCGACCTGGCCGCGGGAAACGAACACCACCCACCTCAGAACTATCTCTACATCAACGATGAAGACGACACGGATTACCTGATCATTCACCTGGTCGGTCATTTCCACGATCTCGGAACACCGTATTCAAACCGGGACGGGATCGGGGCAAAGGTCGCCGTCTATGAGGCCGGTTACCTTGGTGATGGTGGTCACCTGCTCGGCTATCGTGAAGTTGAGGCCCACGGCGGATTCGCTTCACAGAACGCAGTCGAAGCCCACTTCGGTCTTCCAGGTGCGGCCACAGTCGATATCCGGATCACATGGCCGGGCTCGGGTGGTACGAGTATCGTGCAGGATGCCCAGGGTATTGCGACGGGACAATATCTTATCATCCATGAGAACGCGATGGCATCTCTCGACAGGAGTGAAGCACACGTCGGGTTCAGGGTTTCGGAGGTGTTTCCGAATCCTTTCACGGGGTCTGTTCGTATGGTGCTTGATCTGCCCCGGGATACAAGGTTGAACATGACTGTCTATGATGTGAGTGGTAGGTTGGTGGCGCCAATCCTCGATAGCGTTATCGAGGCCGGTGTGCACGCGGTTGTGTGGGACGGGAAGGATTCCCGGGGCCATGAGGCCCCTCCCGGAATCTACTTCTGCCGCCTCCTGGCAGGAAACACTGCAATAGCCCGCAAGATTGTCATGACACGGTAGACCCGCGTCCGCCAACCCGACGTGCTCCAGGTGGGCACCCTCAAGGGGTGCCCGCTTTTTTAGCCAGGCCCTGCCGAGTGAAAGACCCAACCGGTTGCACGGATTTCGATGGAAACTTGTGAGCCCCGCATGCTATGATGTGATAGATTTATGATGATGCCACGATCTAAATACAGTGCATGGGTTCGAGGTTTGCTGACGCTGCTCCTTCTGGGGGTCGTCATCGCAGGCTGTGGATCGGCTCCGCGTCCGGGGAGCCGGCCTCCGGATCAACCACGGCTTACGCCGACACTCCTTGCGAGCGGATCCGCGGCCCACGGTGCCAATGGCATACTGTTCGATGCATCCGACCAGTTACACGTAGCATGTGTTCTGGGTGATGAGATCCTGGTCATCGATCCCGAAACCGGTAGTCTCCTGAGCACCATAGGTGCCAACCAGAAGGTGCAAGGTCCCGACGACATCGCCTTCGGACCTGACGGCTCGCTTTACTGGACGGCGTTTTCCTCCGGCGAGGTCGTCAGACTCATGCCTGACGGTACACGGACTGCTCAAGACGTGGCGCGCGGTGCGAACGCGATTACATTCTCCCATGACGGACGGCGGCTCTTCGTCGCTCTCGACTTCATGGGTGATGCACTTTATGAGCTGGACCCGGCGCTTGTCGATCCGCCGCGACTCATAGCCGAGAACCTCGGATTCCTTAACGCCATGGACTGGGGCCCGGACGGATTCCTCTACGGCCCGATCCTTAGAACGGGCGAGATTGTACGTATCAATGTCGATACCGGTGAAACCGCAACTGTGGGCGACGGGTTCACAGCCCCGGTGGCGGTAAAGTCTGATGCCAAGGGCCGGCTGTACGTCGCCGACCATGCCACCGGCAAGGTGTCATGGATCGATCTCAGAACAGGTTACAAGGCCGAGATCGCCCAGCTCGAACCGGGACTGGACAATCTCGCACTTGACTCACGGGGCCGGCTCTTTGTCTCCAGCGCGAGTGACGGCTCGATTCATGAAGTCCTTTCGGACGGTACGGTGCGCACAGTGAGCCCGGGCGGCATGATAGCACCCGGTGGTGTAGCTGTGATCCCCCACCGGGACGGCGAGACCGTGTTCGTAGCCGATGTCTGGTCACTACGGGAGTTCGACCCGTCCACGGGTGACGAGCGAAGCGTGGAGAGACACCTTCTTGGAGTAGATGGATGCATTACGGCGCCATTCACTGTGTCAGGTGATGGCAATAACCTGATCGTATCATCATGGTTCATGGATGGTACCGTACAGGTCTTCGATCCCGAGACAGGAGAGGTCCTTGAGGAGCTCGACGGCTTCGAATCGCCGCTCAACGCAATCAGGTTTCAGGGTGATATCGTTGTGGCTGATCTTGAATCAAGAAGTGTGGTCAGGGTGGATTCCGATGATCCCACAAGACGCCGGCCAATTGCCCAGGGTCTGGGTGTTCCCGTGGGGCTTGCGGCAACCGATAACGATCTGTGGGTGAGTGATGCCGCAACCGGCATGGTGCTTAAGATCGTGGCCGACGGCCAGACGCTTGACCGGCCCGTTCCAGTTGCGAACGGGCTTACGTACCCGGAGGGTCTTGCCGTCGATCTGGACGGGAGTCTTCTCGTCGTTGAGGGGGAAGCAAAGCGACTTACCCGCATCGATCCCGCGACTGGAAGTAAGACGACAGTTGCAGAGGGGCTCGACATCTGCCTCCAGGGCGATCATCCTATCTGGGTATTCAACGGGGTCGCAGTGGGACCTTCGGGTGCCATCTATGTCACCTGCGACGTTACCAATTCCCTCTACGTCCTCGAACCGTAGCGTCGGATCTCCGTGCCCGACGAGCTGTTGCCCGGAGCCGGGCTGGAGGTGATTTGACCCGGTGGTAGGAGACCGTATGATTGGTAAGCTCCGGTTGATACTTCCGATTGCCGCCATCATTGCTCTAATACTCCCGGGTGGGTGCATTATCGATGCGGACCGCTCTACAGACAGCAACATATATGAGATCGAGGGTCATGTTCGGAGCGAGACAGGCAGCCCCATCGGTGACGTCAAGATCAAAGCGTACATGAGCCTTGATGAAGAGGGCACCTCCACCGGCCCCTGCTCGACCAGGACCGATTCGCGTGGCTATTATGGCCTGACGTTTCAGGTTTCCGCCCGCCGTGTGACCTTGGTCCCGGGCAAGAACTCCTGTGTCTTCAGACCACCTTTAATAGCCTACTCCAATCCCGGCAGGTCGCTCACAGGAGTTGACTTCACAGGGTATTGCGGCGTGACATACAGGATCGACGGGCATGTTCTCGAGACCGGAGGCGAACCTGTGGGAGGCGTGGCGCTGGCAGTCCGGGACGAACATGACCTATGGAACAAGACCGTCCTCACCGATCCGGATGGCTTCTACTTCATCGAGGATCTGATTCCAGATCTCACCTACGTCGTCACCCCCGCCAGGGCATTCTATCGCTTCGAACCGGTCCGGCGGACATACAAGAACCTCGGCCAGAATTTCTCGGGCGAAGACTATGTCGCCGTACCCGCTGTCAGGTAGAACCCTTCCTCTGCAGCTCCCGACTGTGCCGTGTGCAGATTCCACAGAAACCGGTTTCTGTCCGGGCCGGCTTTTGCGATTGACCGGATCAGTACCGCTTGATATCACTCCTAGAGAGATAACTTATCGGTTTTGAGGAGGTATTCATCGTGTCAGACCAACACGTTCGAGCAGTGGGACTCCTGGGTGCTGTGCTTGTCATTCTCATCGCCGGACCCGCCGGCACCTTGGCCGGGAGTGAAGCCGACAGTTCCGGATCGTCGCTTAAGGAGGTGATCTTCACCTTCTCACCCTTAAGCTACTACGACGAGGTTTACCTTGCGGGGACATTTAACGGCTGGAGCACCGACGCTACTCCCATGAGACAGGTCGATCGCCGCTTTGAGGTGATGCTCCTGTTACCCGAAGGTGAGTATGAGTACAAGTTCGTGGCCGACGGCAACTGGATCACAGATGAGCGGGCGAAGAGATTTAAGCCCGATGGCTACGGTGGAAGAAACTCCGTGGTGGTGGTCGATGAGTCTTTCGAAGCAATCGTTCTCATCCGGGGTGACGGCAGGATAATGCTGGACGGACTCGGTCACAGAGACAATGCCTGGGAGCGCTCGCTAAATGCCGATAGCACCGTGACACTGCGAGTTCGGGCATGGATGGGTGACATCGAGAGGATCGTCATCCACTGGTTGAACACCGGCGACCTTCCGGAAGACGATGTGTTCTGGTCACGGGAGAAGTCCGATACCCTCGACCGGTTTGATTCAGACGGGAAGTATGACTACTACGAGACGACGCTGCGGTCAACCGACCTTGTCTACTATTTCGAGATCGTTGATGGAAGCACCGGTGTTGTCCTTGACCGGCTCGGGGCACGCGTCGCCGAATCCGATGACCTGAGGCTGTTTCATTTCGATTCAAGCATGGTCACCGCATTTGACACACCCGACTGGGTGAGGGACGGCATTATCTACCAGATCTTTCCGGAGCGATTTGCCAACGGGAGTCCGGTCAACGATCCCGATTTCTCTGAGTGGTATTACAAGGGTGTTGCTGAGTTACCCGCATCGGGCCAGACAAACGGCGAGTACTTTCACCTGATCGGCGACTGGTATGACATTGCGGGGCTCAAGGTAAGCCCCTACAAGACCGACGGCAAACCTGACTGGAACTCATTCTACGGCGGGGATATTGAAGGCATACGGAAGAATCTTGATTATCTCGTAGACCTCGGTGTTACGGTGATCTACTTCAACCCGGTCTTCGAATCCAAGAGCAACCACAAGTACGACGCCGCCACCTACATGAAGATCGATCCCCACTTCGCAACCAACGACGAATTCGCCGCTTTCGTGTCTGAGTGCCACAGCCGCGGTATTCGCATCATCCTGGATCTTGCCCTGAACCACACGGGGCACACCTACTGGGCCTTCGTGGACGCGCGTGAGAAGGGTACCGAGTCGGCCTATTGGGATTGGTACGAGTGGAAGGAGTGGCCGCCACCCGGTGACATCGTCTCTACACCCGGAGATGCTCTCCAATACTACGACTGTTGGTGGGGCTTCGGACAGATGCCCAACTTGAACTTCGACCTTTCAACCCCCGGTCCCGAGGAGCACACGGTTACGGAGATCGACGACGCCGAGCCCAACCGGCCGCTGGTCGATCATCTTCTCAGCGTGACCGAGTTCTGGCTGGCAGAAATGGACGTCGACGGCTACCGCCTTGATGTTGCGAACGAAGTGCCGCTCTGGTTCTGGGAGCTCTTCCGCAAGCGGGTCAAGGCTACCAAGCCTGAAGCATACATAGTCGGAGAACTCTGGGGATCATCACCCGAGTGGGTAAACGGCCGGTACTTCGACGCCGTTATGAACTACGAGTTCTTCCGTAATCCGGTGCTCGCTTTCATCGCAAAGGGCCAGATCAATGCCGGGGAGTTCCACGCGGCGCTGGCCCCCGGCAGGCTCATTTACCTCGAACCGGGTGTGAGAGCAATGATGAACCTTCTGGGCAGCCACGATACCCAGCGTTTCCTCACCGAAGCCGACGGCGACATCCGCAGGCTCAAACTCGCCATGCTCTTTGCCATGACGTACGTGGGAGCACCAACTATCTACTACGGTGATGAGATCGCGATGGCCGGGTCGGGTGACCCCGACTGTCGAAGGCCTTTCCACTGGAGGTGGCCGGATGAAACCCGGCGGGTCGAGGTGCATGACTATGTGAGCAGGCTTGCCGCCATAAGAAAAGAGCATCCGTGCTTTACACGAGGTGGCTTTGAGAAGATCCTGGCCGCGGGACCCATCTATGCCTACAGGCGCACCGGACCCGGCGGGGATGCGATCGTTGTTATGAACTCAGGCCCGGATGAGGTCACTGTGGAAGTCCCCACCGCGGAGGGCATTCTTCGTGTTGAGGATGCACTCGGGACCAGCTCGATTCCCGTGGCAGCTGGTGCCTCCGGTCCAGTTTTCACAGTCACACTGGATCCGGTTTCAGGATCCGTGTTCATCCCGGCCGCGGAGTAACCCTGGGCCGCCGCCTACTGAATGAGATTGACTGGAATGGCGTTTCCTGCTACCTTGTACGGACAATACTGCAGTAAAACTTAAGAACAGAGGATGGCTTTCATGGATATCTTGTTGGTTAACCCACCCGTGGGTTTCTCCTACGGCATCCTCGGCATAAGTCGCCCACCTCTTGGGCTGGCATACATCGCATCGGTGCTCAGAGAGCACCATAATGTAAGGATAGTCGACTTCGGTGTTGAGACGGATGACTGGAGCCGCTATCCCTACTCCGACTTCAACATCGTGGGTATCTCCTCCGACACAACCAGGGCTCTCACGGCTCTCAAGATCGCGGCGCTCGCTAAGAGCCAGGGGGCAACGGTGGTGATGGGAGGCCCCCATGCCAGTTTCATGGACGAAGAAGCGCTTGCGAGTGGATCCGTGGACTATGTCGTCCGTAACGAAGGCGAATACTCCATGCTTTCGCTGGTGAGATTTTTGTCGAAGGAGATCCCGTTTGAAGAGGTCCGCGGGGTTTCCTACTTCGCCGACGGCAAGGTCCGGCGGACACCCGATAGCGAGTTTATAGGCGACCTTGACTCCCTGCCATTCCCTGCAAGAAACCTCTTAGCGCTTAGCACCTACCGCGAGAAGATGAATGGTCGCCCCATGACAACACTTGTTACCTCAAGGGGCTGTCCCTTCGACTGTGAGTTCTGCTCGGCATCCCAGTTCTCCGGCATTGCCTGGAGAGCGAGATCGGCCGGGAACATCCTCGAGGAAGTTGAACTCGTACACAAAGAGTACGGGTACACGGCCGTCTCATTTGTTGACGACAATTTTACCCTGAGGCCTGGCCGGGCGATCGAACTCTCCGAGCAGATAATCGCCAGAGGCTGGGACGTGATCTGGGCCGCCATGACACGGGTCGATACAATCGTCAAGCACCCCGATATGGTTCGCACAATGGCCAGGGCGGGTTTCAGGTGGACCTTTATCGGCTTTGAGAGCGGTACGCAGGAAGCCCTCGACGGTTACGGCAAACAGGCCACTCTGAATGATGCCTTAAAGGCAATGGAGATTCTTGAGGAGAACAATGTCGAAGTCACCGGGGCGTTCATCCTTGGAGCTCCGGGTGAGACCAGGGCTATGATGCGGGAAACCATCGATTTCGCGAAACGTCTCGATCCGCGCCGGGCCCAGTTCTCGCTCCTTACACCGTACCCCGGGACGAGGCTCTATGAGAACGTGAAGAACCGGCTTTTGCACAAGACCTGGGGGCTCTACTCGGGGCTTCATCCCACAATAGACCTCGATGATGTGACCCCTGACGAATTGAGGAAGATCCAGATCGAAGCCTACTGGTCATTCTACGGCCGGCCGGGGAAAGCTATGGAGAACATGTCGTACATCTGGAGAGTGTTCCCCCGCGTCTCAAAACACTGGGCTTCGATGTTATTGTCCGGAAGAACAAAGATCTTCTCAATGCCGCCTGGTGATGCGAAAGACCGTGTTGAGGCATAACCGGACGACCGAGGCGACTTGAGCAAGAGGAGGAAACCACCCTTGAAGAAAGAAATGAAGAAGATACTCGTAACCGGCTCAGTCGGGCAGATCGGTTCTGAACTTACGATGGAACTTCGCCGCAGATACGGCGCCGACAATGTGATTGCAACCGGTCGCAAGACCGAACCTTCCGAGGAATTACGCAACTCCGGTCCCTTCCACTTCATAGACTGCACCAGAATCGAGACTATCGAGGAGATGGTAACCAAGTACAACATCGACACCATCTATCACATGGCCGCCATCCTCTCCGCCGTTGGTGAGAAGAATCCCCAGCTTTGCTGGGACGTCAACATGAACGGCACCATCAACATCCTCGAGTTGGGACTCAAGTACAAGATGGCCCGGATCATCGTCCCGAGCTCGATAGCAGTGTGGGGCCCCGGAATACCGCTTGAGAACACTCCCCAGGAGACCGTCTTAAGACCCACCACGATGTACGGTGTAACCAAGGTGTGCGCGGAGCTCCTTTGCGATTACTATGTCCAGAAGTTCGGGCTCGATATTCGCGGTCTCCGGTATCCGGGCATCATATCCTACGAAACCCTGCCGGGCGGCGGTACAACCGACTACGCGGTCGCCATATACTACGAAGCCGTCGACAAGGGTAAGTATACCTGCTTCGTTCGGGAAGATACGAGGCTACCCATGATGTATATGCCCGACTGCATTGAGGGTACGATCCAGCTTGCCGAAGCCGATTTCTCGAAACTCAAACGCCATAGCGATTTTAACCATGCGGCGATGAGTTTCAGTGTGACCGAGCTCGCAGCCGAGATCAAAAAGCACATCCCCGATTTCGAGGTCGCATACGAACCCGACTACCGCCAGGAAATTGCCGATTCGTGGCCCAATTCGATCGACGACTCCGCAGCCCGCGAGGAGTGGGGTTGGAAACCCAAGTGGGATCTATCCTCGATGACAGAGGATATGATAAAGCACCTCAGGGCCCGCAAGGAATCCGGCACTCTGTACCGGTAGCGCATTACTCATTCGTCTCTCAGGGATAATTCACCGCTGGATGGCAGGGACCGGCGATTGCACATGCGACTGCCTACTTCTCAGCGCGGGTGACTATATACGTTGAGGTATACTTCGAGAAGAGATCGTTCTCCTCTTCGCGGTCCCGGTCCTCGTAGATACCGGTGATCGCGAATCCGGCCTCAAGCTGTCCCCCTATCTGGCCTTCCAGTGTGTGGCTGAATTCGAGCGGGACTCCTTCCCGCACCCGGCTTTCGATCTCCTCGCGGGTCAGTGCAACGAGATCCGAATACGGGATGGTGTTCACCGGCATGAGTTCGCCTCGATCGTACGCTTCTTCGTTGAAGATGAACTTAAACGGCTTGCTGAATCCGGAAAGAAGATGCCCGCCAGACCGGAGAACACGATAGCATTCGTTCCAGACGGGTTGAATCTCGGGTACAAACACGTTAGAGACCGGATGTATGATGAGGTCGAAGGCCTCACGCTCAAAGACGGACAGGTCCCGCATATCACCCTCGATCGTACTGATGCTAAGCGAATGCCGCTTGGCAACTACGCTGTCCTGTCCGAGCTGGCCGGGCGAATTGTCAAACACAGTTACACTTGCGCCCGCCGCTGCCAGGACCGGACCCTGCTGGCCGCCTCCCGATGCGAGACACAGGACATCGCGGCCCTGAAGGGGTTCCAACCACGAAAGCGGTACTGGTCTCTTTGGGGTCAAGAAGACGCGGCAGTTCCCTTGCCTTGCGGCTTCTATCTCCTCATCACCCACGGGAACAGTCCACACGTTCCGGGCCTTTACCAGTCGATTCCAGGCCTCGCGATTGTGCTCGCGAACATCCATGGTGTTTCCTCTCCTCCATCAGGTCACGATCATCTTGACAGGCGGCCCGCCTGAGCTCCACATTATGTCTTGACTGCACTGGCCAAGTCAACGGGAAGGAAGCGACATTGTCATGGAAATTGAGTATCGAACTGACCCGGAGATCGGTAACGAGGAGATCAACGATCTCTTCGCCAATGCATGGCCCAATCACACGTCACGGGACTTCTCGAAGATTCTGGCCAGAAGTCTCGGCTTCGTGTGCGCCTTTGCTGATGACCGTCTCGTGGGTTTTGCCAACATCGCGTGGGACGGTGACAAACATGCCTTTCTGCTCGACCCCACGGTTCACACAGAGTTCCAGCGCCGGGGTATTGGTACTGCACTTGTCCGCTACGCCGTGGACACGGCAAGATCAAGAGGAGCGGAATGGCTCCATGTAGACTACGAACCGCACCTCGACGGTTTCTACTCCGGGTGCGGGTTTAAGAAAACCGAAGCCGGACTGGTCAATCTAATGCAGCAGACAAGAGTGGAATAGCAATGGGACATGACAGGACCGGAGAGCGATTCAGAAAGCAGAGCGGGTACAGGGAACTCTTGATTCTCGGCGGAGTCGCTCTGGTGACCACCCTTGTCTTCTGGCTCACCGACCTTGACATCATGGTATCACGGCTTTTCTTCGTTCCGGGCAATCCCGGCCAGCCCTGGGTTCATGGGGAGTTTCCCCTCTGGCAGATACTGTATAAATCCGACAGGTACCTGACCATCACGCTTGCGATCATCTCGCTTTCCGCGATTGCTGTGGGAATCGCGAGTCGTCTCCGTAGAATGCTGCTGCTTTACGGACTCTTCATTTTCCTGAGTACATCGATTGGCGCCGGACTCCTCGTCAATGAGCTCTTCAAGGAACACTGGGGACGCGCGCGCCCTGATTCGATTGAAGAATTCGGTGGCACCCGCAGCTACATCCCACCACTGGCAAAGGGACCGTCCGGGGGTGGTAATTCTTTCGCAAGCGGGCATGCGTCAATCGGGTTTTCGTTTCTCGTCTTCTGGTTCATCTGGCGTGGCCGGCGACCCAGACTTGCGACATGGGCCTTGATCGGTGCCGTTGCCCTGGGCTCACTGCTGGGGTGCGCGAGGATCATCCAGGGACGGCATTTCCTCTCTGATGTGCTCTGGGGGGCTTATATCCCCTATTTCGTCTGCGCCTTACTCTACCATTTTGTCTTCAGGTTTTCGAAGCGCGCTCCCGATCTGTCTCCGGCGTCTTCAACCTGAGGACTTCTTCTTCACCTCTAGTGTGCAATAACCCGTACCGGCCTTATCTATTCGGACTCGCTTTTTGCCTGCTTTCAGGGTCACTATCAGAGAGCCGGGGTTTCCGACCTTGGGACACTTCTTCGCTTTCTTGGCTTTGATGCAAAGCCCCGAGGCGCCGCCATCCGGTTTCTTCTTGGCGTCTTTCTTCCGGGTCGTGACGGGCTTCTCGTTAAGCTCAGTACAGTAGATCTTGTTACGCTTCATCGTGCGCAGTTCGCCCAGAGCCTCGACATGGGGATGTCCAAAACCCGCAGGGCCCACCGATAGCACACTCAGCGTGGGCTTTACCTTGTTCCAGCCCGGGCCGACACCAGTTGAAGCTCCATGATGCGGCACTTTAAAGTACATGGCTGACAGCCGCTTGGCGCTGTTGGACATTTCATCCATGTGTTCCCACAGATCTTCCTCGGCGTCTCCGGTGAGCAGCACGCGCCGGCTTTTGTGCTTGGCTGCAAAGCGGCCCTTAGGCGTCAGGCTGAAAACGATGCTCTGATTGTTGGCGTTGGTTCGGGCTTGCTCACCACGCTCCTCCGCCCACTCGTGAAGTGCCCGGTTGAGATCTTCAAGTGTCAAAGCATTGAATGGTGCCTGTATCGCAAGAGCATCAATCCGGGAAGGATGAAAGGCCTTGTATTCATCGGAGAAGCGCTGCTCGTCGGGGCCGAGAAGATCAATCTTCAGATTGCTGAAGAGATTGAGCCGCGGGGGTTCATCTGTCGAGGGGAAGTAGATGTTGGTGACCCGACCTTCCATCGCCTCCAGCAAGTCCCGGTTCTGCTTGACGCTGGCGATCATCATGTCAGAGACCGACCTGGTATTGGGCGGGATTGAGCGAGCCCTGGAGGAACTGGTGCTTCCCGGCCGCTCCGGCAGCGGCCCCCAGTAGTTGGTCACTTTAAGATCGGCAAGCTGTTTGTAGTACTTGTTGGAGGTCTTGTGTCCCTTGGCGGTCTCCTTGAAGAGATGGATGATACCTCCCAGGTGGTCCCAGTCAATATGGGTCACGACCAGCAGGTCTATTTTCTTAATCCCTTCCTCAACGAGGTACTTCGCCAGGACCTTGGCAGCAGACTTGGTCTTCCCACCATCAACCACTATGCAGCGAGGCTTCGAGGGACCGCTGGCCTTCCGGGAATCGTCCCAGGTGATCACCGTGCAGTCGCCCAACCCAATGTCTACAAAAGCATAGCGTATTTCATCCTTTGGCGCGCTCATATCGCCTGCATCAGGCGTAACGCGTCCACCATGCCTGCCCCCTCAAAACATCGATTTCGACCCAGCCCGGTCGCCGTCTCCATCACGAGTTGCTTCACCCTCAGGGATTCGCCGATAAACTCCGTGTGACGGGAGAGCAACAGCGCAATGACTCCACACACCACAGGGGTGGCCATGCTTGTGCCGCTCATTGGAACGATGCCGTCCGGATCCTCGTAATCAGCGGACCAGATCTTTTCCCCCGGCGCCACAACGTCCGGTTTCACCCTGCCGTCACCTGTCGGGCCTTTCGACGAGAAGAATGAGACTCCATAGGTGTGAGGGTTCTTTGTATGGACTGAGCCCACTGTTATAACGTCCTCGGCGTTTCCCGGGTCTTCAATCGATAGGTCCATAAAGCTATCCAGGAAGCCGACCTGGTTCCCGTCAGGTACAAGGAGTGTCTGGTGTCCGGAATTGCCGGCGGCAACACACACCACCACACCCGAGCGCATCAATCGGTTTGCTTCCTGACAGATCGGCGATGCACCCACACCATAGGAGCCCACAGGAACGGCCCCTCCAAGCGAGATGTTGGCACCATGGATCAGGAGTTTACGGGCATCCGTGTTGGTCTTCCGGATATGCCACATCGCCTCGATGATTTGTGAATCTGAACCGCTGCCTTCCGCGTTGAGGACTTTGTAATTCGCAAGTTTGGTCAGGGGGGCCATCGAGATGATTATTCCCGCCACGTGGGTACCATGGCCATTACGGTCTCGCTTGTCGGCATCGGAGGAGAAGTTGCCACCGAACTCGGCTTCCAGATCCTCGAGCCACACGTGGTTGAAGTTTATCCCGGTATCGAGAACCGCCCAGGTCACGCCGTCGCCCTCGACCTCGAAGAGGTTTCGCACTGCAGCCGCTTTCACTGTCTTCTCGGCCGTCTCCGCAAGTGGCCGTACCTCCTTGTCGACCCATACCTTCACAATGTCGTCGTCGTTTTCCTTTACGAATAACCTGAGTACCCTCAGCGTCAGGAAGACGCCAAAGACATAGTAATCAGTTGATCTGAAGGGATCTCTCCCCTTTTTCTTAGATCGTTGTTTAGACTTCTCCCCTGCGATCTTCTTCGCAGATTCCCGTACCTGTACCGCCTTGCCGGATTCCACAGCAATGATAACGGCCACCCCATCTTTGGGCCTCTTCGCGAAGGCCACCTCGACTTCAGGCGTTATTTTCTCATCAGACATTATGAGACTCATTGGAACCTCCTTCCCGAGGCGAGCATAGTCGCCTCAGATATAGTCGGGCCTGCGTCTTCCGGGTGATCTGATTTTCTTAACAGCTCTTCAAGTGGTTTGTGGACCCATGCGGGATCCAGTCGAATGCTACACCAAACCTGCATGCCTGTCAAGCAGACAGCGGGGAGCCTGATCCAACACGTCTTGCATACAAGGTCAACGGCTCCGCAGGCAGGACCATTTGAAGTCATCTAACTTGTAAGTTAAAGCCCACCATGAAATTAGACGAATAACATATGAGGGGAGGATTCCCTTCACATGGAACCGTCCCTGTGGTAGAGTGCTGAATGAAAAGGTCGCTGACAATGAACCACACAACGGGCATATCAGTTAGCCCGACTATTACATGGAGCCGTAATCATCCCCTATGCCCGCCCATACGGGACGGGTGTAGCCGCGCGCAGGCAAAGCATGGCTAAGACACAAAAGAAAAGCATCGAGGTTTCCGCTCTTGTCGCGGCGCACAATGAAGAGGGAAACATAGCCACGTTTGTGGACAAGACGCTTAAGGCCTACAGCGCCTGTGCGGTCGTGGGCGAGATCGTCTTCATAGATGATGGTAGTACCGACGGAACCCTGGCGGCCCTGGAATGCTGCCAGAGGGAACACGAGCGCATCAAAATAGTTAAACACCGTAAGAAGAGCGGCCTCACGGAATGTCTGAAAACAGGCCTCAAGAACATCTCCGGGGAAATCGTGCTCTTGCTTCCGGCCGATCTCGAGTCGGATCCTGAGGAGGACATACCCAAACTCCTGAGGGAGATGGAAAAGGGGTACGACGTGGTCGCGGGGTGGCGTCAGCACAGAGGAGATGGAAAGGTCCTTTCGTCCATGCTCTACAATACGGTTTCGCGGTGGCTCTTCCGTGTCCCGGTGCATGATATGAACTGGATCAAAGCTGTCAAGGTCGGGGTCTTTGAGAATCTCCATTTCCGCTCGGACTGGCATCGATACATGCTTCCGGTCATGGCAGCAGCAGGTTACACGATCGGAGAAGTCCAGACCAACTGGTACCCGAGAAGAGCCGGTAAGTCAAAGTTCGGACTCTCCCGTGCTGCAATATCCTTCTTCGATCTTCTGGCGGTGAAGTTTCTCCTGGTCTTCACCAGGAAACCCATGTTCTTCTTCGGTTCCGTGGGTGTGATATTCATCGGTATCGGGTTTGCGATGGGTCTCTATCTCCTCTATCTTTACCTCGCTCTCGGGGCCAACAAGCTGCCTGTTCTCCTGGTGGCACTGGTGCTTGTCCTGTTCGGGGTAATACTTCTGATGCTGGGCTGCCTGTCCGAGTTGATCGTTAGTGGCCAGCAGCGAATGGAGGAGATCGAGGAGCGGCTGGGTGAGCATCATCGGGACAAGGAACCGGGAAGATAAGGGATGGGTGGCTAGCCGTGAAAGTCTGCTTTGTTACCTCGGTATTCCCAAGGGGAGAGAACGACCCCACTGCCTCCTGGATCATTGAGATCATCCACCGTCTCCAGGCGAGAGGCATCGATATCAAGGTATTCTGTCCCTCATTCAAGGGCTTGAAAGACCAGCATATCCACTCGATCGAGGCCCGGAGGTTCCGCTACTTCTTCAAGAACCAGGAGGATCTCACCCATGACCAGGGTGCGCCCTACAAAATAAGAGAGGCCCGCTACAGGTTCATCGCGATCTTCTACGTGTTTTTCGGTCTGATCCATTTCCTCAGATACTGCCGTAAGGAGAAGTTCGACATCCTGCATGTCCAGTGGCCCTTCCCCCATGCGATATGGGCTTACTTCGCATCCCTGCTGTACAAAGCCAAGACCGTGCTGACTTTTCATGGCGCCGAGCTGCTTCTTGTCAAGTCGTATCCATTTGTGAGGCACTTCCTCAAGCACGCAATCCGTCATGCGGACGGCATAACATCGAACTCGTCTTTCACCAAATCGAGGATCCTGGAAATCACGGATACAACGGTGAACGTTATCGGATTCGGACCGGCCGTGGGGGAAATCCAGAGCGCCGTGAAGAGAGAACACGCAAAGAAGGCCAACCCCAGGAAGCAGATCCTCTTTGTGGGAAGATTCATCGAACGCAAGGGGACCGAATATCTGATCAAAGCAATGCCGGAAATCGTCGACAAGATCGACTGCGAGCTGGTTCTCGTAGGGGTAGGCGATCTTGAAGGGGAACTCCGACAGATTGCTGAAGACCTCGGGGTAGAGCAACATATCAAATTCGCCGGCGTGCTCTCCAATGAAGAACTCAATACAAGATACCGCGAGGCTGACGTATTTGTACTGCCCGCCATCGTCGATTCAAAGGGGGATACCGAGGGCCTCGGGGTCGTCCTGATTGAGGCGCTCGCTTACAATACGCCCGTGATCGCCAGTAAGGTCGGAGGAATCATAGATATTGTGAAACACAGGGAAACGGGTATGCTGGTACCCGAGAAGGATCCTTCCGCGCTGGCCACGGCCGTTGTCGAGATCCTGACAAACGACGAACTGGCCATGCGCCTTGCGGAGGATGGTAACAGGTTCATAAAAGAGAAGTTCGACTGGGATAAGCTCGCAGGTCAACTGCATGACATTTACGAGCAAGTCCTGGCCCGAAGGTAGGTTGGATAGACCGATGAAGCTCAGCAAGAAGCCTGTAGTGGCCGTGATCGTCACCTTGATAATGGTGATTCTCGGGTCGGTGATCTACAGGAACTGGAATGAGATAAAAGACTACGATTTCACTCTTGATTACACCTATCTCGCCATCTCGTTTGCTGTTTCGATCCTGGGGTTCTTCCTGCTGGCGATCGGCTGGGGCCTGATACTCAAGCACCTCGGGGCTGAGATCGAGATGAAGCGGGTTATATCTATCTGGTTTCACGCCCAGATCACACGGTGGCTCCCGGGCAATATCTGGAGCGTTGCGTCGATGTTCTACCTCACGCGCGGGGTTCCCAAGACCACTGTTGCCCTGAGCGCGCTGCTTGCGCTCGTGCTCAACATGGTTGCCGGGGTAATCACGATGTTCGGCTTCTTCTACTGGTGGCCCACTCACCTTGTAGGGGACTACCCCCTGTTCTATCTTGTGCCGCCGGTTGCGTTTATAGTATTGATATTTGTCTACCCCAACATGGTGACCAAGATGTATGATAATAGGTTGTGGAGATATATCCTCAGGAAATTCGGAAAGGAAGGGTTTCTCAAGGACATCCCGCCGTACCAGATCGAACGGCGGGACATGTCGTGGATGCTGTTGTACTATATCGTCTACTGGTGCGTGGCGGGGCTTGGGTTCTACTTCTTTGTGCTTTCATTCTCGCTTGTGCCCTTGAGTCTCCTGCCGGGCTGCATAGTGATCTTCGCAATGTCCTGGATTGTCAGTTTCCTGGCCTTTGTCGCACCGGGTGGCATTGGTGTGAAGGAGTCGGTCAGTACCGTCATGTTGGCATACTACTTACCCGTCGGTGTTGCGGCGGTTATATCGCTAGCATCGCGTATCTGGATGATATTCAGCGAGCTGTTCTGCCTGCTGATCGCGCGCACCGTCCTGAGGGTGAAGATGTAGCTATTACTTCTAGGGGAGGCTTATGAGAAGCAAAACCATAATCTTGATGTTCGCCCTGGCGGCAATCGTTGTTATCGCGGCGGTAGTTATCCCAAGAATACTCGGTCATGACGGACCGGTAGGTGTCACAGTGGTCCATGCTGAGTTTGGTGAGATAACCGAGATGATTGTGGCAAAGGGCAACACCGAACCTGTGGAGCGGGTTGACATAGCCACAAACCTCGAGGCGAGGATAGTCTCCGTGAAGGTCGATGTGGGTGACGTGGTTCAGAAGGGCGACCTTCTCGCCCAGCTTGACCGGACGACCTTCTCCGACCAGCTGGCCAAGGCAATGGCAGAACGGGACAATGCCCAGAGAACCTACGACGATGCCCTGACATCACTCAGGCGGCAGGAAGCCTCCTTCCTAAAGGGAATCTCAACCCAGGAAGAGATCGATGAAGCGAGAAGAGAACTCGTCAGTGCTGAGGGCAGGCTGGAGCTGGCCAAGATAGACGTGGACATACGCAGAATGGAACTGTACAGCACGTCGATCTCAGCCCCTCTCAGAGGTGTGATTAGTGCGCGACATGTGAACCAGGGGGAAATGGTGGGTGAAGCCGGACAGGTGTTGTTCACCATAGGCACCCGGGAGATCTCCTTCACTGCATACATCGATGAGGAAGAAACGGGAAAACTCAGAGAGGGACAGCCGTGCGAGGTCACACTCGGGGCCTTTCCCGACAGGACATTCAACGGACAGATAGGCAAGATCAACCCGGCCATTACCGACGAACCCCTGATCACAGGATTCCCGATATGGGTGGATCTTGCTGACTCGGTAGATCTGGTACCCGGTCTCAGCGGTTACGTGAAGGTGAAGGTCGTTCAGCCCGCACTGGTGATACCTCTCGCTGCCCTTACGTATTTCTCAGCGAACCATGGACTGGTGTTTGTCGTGGAAGGCGGGATTGCGCATCTGCGGCCGGTGGTTTTCGGTGGTTCGAGCGATCGTATGATGGAGATCATATCCGGTCTTGAAGCCGGTGATCGCGTCGTTGTTGAGGGTCATGAAGACCTCGATGACGGACACGAAGTCGAGATCCTTAATTGAAGTTGGACGACCATGCGAGCGGTGGTGTACAAATAACAAGGGGTGGTGATATGACGAAAGCTATAGCCGCGATGTTAACCTGTATTCTATTGGGTGTGTTCCCGGCATGCAACCAGACACCACCCGGGAAGGATGCAAATCACAAAACGGGTGATGGAGTCGACGATCCCGGAAATGGTAATGGCGGGGACGTAGCCCGGTCCGTCGTGGAGATCGTCAAGGATCCTCTGGCAAAGACCGTCCTCGGTTACATGGCAAACCCGAGAACGATTGCCGAGAGTGGCGCGTCGGGTACCAATGTCGCATATGAGAGCGGGCAACCCGGGCCGTTAACGAGGTTCGATGTGGCAGATCAGCGCCATTGCTGGCAGGCAACAGCGAGAGGTATCGCAGAGGATGACATCAGCTACATCGAGCGCGGGATTAAGGCTATCGACTATGCCTTCGCCCATCAGGAAGCTGCTGGAAATTTCGGCCAGTCCCGGTGGTTCGAGACGATGGGCTTCCTTGAATCCGCCGTCCGGTCCTACGCATTGATCGAAGACAGCAAGTACAGGGATGACTACCTTCCGGAGTTGGAGACGTACCTGGACGGGATGAAGGCCGCAACCGAGTGGCTGGTTCGAACAAAGGATGAGGAATTCAGCGCTGATTGGGAACACGCGCCGGACTACTTGAATGCCGTCGCCGGCACCGCCGTCACTTTCGAACTGATGGGGCTGATAGCGGAGAACGGGGACTGGACACAGCGGGGAAAGGACTTCATCGACTTGATCCTTTCCAACCAATGGGAGAACGGGGTGTTTCCGGAGGCCGGGGGTTATGACAGCAGCTACCAGGCGGTGACGTTGTGGCATCTGATGATCTATCTGCTTTATTCCCGCGATGAGGAACTCAACGATCGGCTTCGGCCGGCACTTGAACTCGGGTGGGAGTGGGAGTTGTCAAGAATCACATCAGAGGGTGAGGTGGTCACGGACGGCAACGCCCGGACAGGACCTGAGGGTGAAGTATGGAGGGGAAGGCGCAAGGTGGTGAATTACCCTGAGGTCTTGATGTCGCTGGTCTACTGGTCACACGTGAGCAATGATGAGGAGGTTAGGGATCTGGCGGACAAGGTGCACGATTACGCCCTCGAGCTCTATAGACAAGGCAGGGGATAGCAGCATTTGCAATCGATAGGCAGAGCAGGCGGCGGGTGGGAAGGGCCGGATGCTTTCATTTGCTGATCTCACCGATAGAAGAACAGTTGTCCTAGCCCTCGGTGTCTTATTCCTTCTCGGAAGCGCGGCACTCAGCTGGTATGGCTTGCCGGGGCCGCAACCGGGAAGACCCGCCCTACCTTTCATCGGAAAGCCCGAACCGTTTATACAGATGCCGTTCCGAATAATGATCGGCCTGCTGGGCTTTGCAACGGCAGCACTTGTAGTACTCCGGAAACGAGTCAGCTTCCGCCTGGTCGGTTTATGTGCCCTGGTGTTGACTCTGCTTTTCCCTCATGCGCTCCTGATGTGGGATTCTCAATCTTCAATGCAGACCGTCCAAATGACAAAGCACTCAACGGATCTTGATTCAGATATCTACAACAATTATCTCAACAAGGAAATACCCTGGGACCCGACCGTAAAACTGACCCCGGTCAGTAACACCGTCACCGTGTTTGGATTTATCGTGCCCGACAGGGACTTTCTCCAGCTATCGAATATGGCACGCTGGCTTGATGGGCTCGGGCTGGGCGATCGGTTCCTTCAGTTCATTGGAATGGGCTGGGTTCTGGCATTGGCAGCCGGGTCATTCCTGATCATTGGATACTACCTGCCGGGAAAGGTGCCGCGACCTCATCCGTCAAGGAAGCGTGCCGCTATCGGTCTTACTGTCGCGGCTTTGCTCGGAGCTGCATTGATAGGCCGCCTTGTGGTGGCCAACTATCATCTCTACAGGGCAAGAGACTACGAAGCACAGGGACTCTACCAGGAGGCCATCGAATCATATCGTCAGACCGTCAGGTGGGTCCCGGCGTTTGATAATAACTCTCGATTCCACTCGGCTCTAGGAGCGATCTATTACCATACCTCGATGGACGGTGAGGCCGATTTCTACAACTACCTCGGGGATGAGTACTTCCGCAAAGGCCTGCTTGACCGGGCCGAGCTCCAGTACAGGCGAGCGCTTGAGATAAGACCGGAGCATCCTATAGCCCGGTCGAGCCTTGTAGCTACCCTGCTCAACCTGGGGATAGATGACTACAACCACCGGCAATATGCCTCAGCCCGGGCAGAGTTTGAGAAAGTGCTGGAGATAGATCCTGACAACATACACGCGCTCTACGAACTGGGCTCGTGCCACATCTGGCTCCGCAATTACGATCTCGCTATCGCAACCATGAGACGTGTGATTGCGCTACAGGCCTATTACCAGCTCCCCGCCGTAGTCGTGACCAGCCAGTGCTATTTCCGCATCGCCTGGTGTCACTATGAGCGTGGAGAGTATCAGCGGGCACTGGAAGTATCCCGGCAGGCCGTGACTCAGGCGGAATGGGATTGATGGAGATTGAAATATGACCGGGCTTAAGTTGCCGAAGTATGTGTGGGTGGTCTTTCTTTTCAGCCTACTCTGGGGATACTTCCTCTACGAAAGCACCGGCGTCAGGCGTACCCCCTTCTACATCCCTGATTGGAGCGGACAGTGGATCAGATTCCAGGGTCCCGACGCTCCGCGCAGCTACTTCCGCAGGGAATTCTTCCTGACCGATAACGTCGCCCATGCCTGGGTTCAGATAAGTGCCGACAATGATTACATACTCTACCTCAACGGGGAGCGGGTAGGTTGGGAGGAGAATCTCCTCGCAAATACATCCGCGTGCCAGGAGGCTCAGTCGGAACTGGGACAGAAGATCGGCAGGCAGATCCCATTCCCCATAAGGAACCCGCCTGAGGCACAATGGAGGAGTCCCAGGGACTGGACGATAGCAACCTTCTACGACATCACATCCCTGCTCGAGGTGGGCAAGAATGTCCTGGGCGTCGCAGTCCAGACGGACAGGAGCTCCGCCCGCTTTACGCTTGATGGCGAGGTCGAGGACATCCTCGGTGACACGTACCCGCTGCGTTCGGACAGCACCTGGAAAGCCTCCAGCATCCCGGAGACGGAACTTGGAATTCCCTGGCACCAGCTGGAGTTCACAGATACGCGCTGGACACAGGCGCTGCCCGTTGAAGGTCCATGGGGCAAGATCAGGACCAGGCTTGATCCGGAGATGTACCGCCAGCCGCTTTTCGGTGAGTGGATCTGGAACCCGCTCGCCCCGGGTGTCGACAGCTACTTCAGGAAGCGGTTCGCGGTTGATTCAGAGATCGAAGACGCCTGGATCAGGATCGCCGCCGAGGGGAGTTACGATCTCTTTATAAACGGCGTTCTTGCCGCAAAGGCCGGGACAGACCATCCCATCTATATGTTCAGTATCGGACCGTTGCTTCGCCGCGGCCCGAACACGATAGCGGTTCATACACGAGGTGCGGAGAAGTATGTATCGCCCGCCGGCGCGCGGGCGGTTCCATCGGAGCTCCTTCTCGACGGGCTGATCAGAACGAAGGAAGGCGCTACGATCCCCATTGCGACCGACGGAAGTTGGGAGATAAGTCAATCGGTAAAGCATGGCTGGACACGAGAGACAGAGCGAGGCAGTTTCGATTCCTTTGCCGCATCCCGGGGCGGGCCGAGTCTGGATTTCCTTGAGACCGAGACCAAGACGTACGCCGGGAGTGCACTCACAGGGATGGGCTACTATCATCGCCTGACCGCTTACTGGATTGTGTGTCTGGGTGGTTTCCTTATGATCTGGCTCGCGTTCTCGGCCTATCTCTCTCGCAAGGCCCAGGTCGGAATGCTGGAGGCCACAAGGGCTTCGGTTATGTGCTACTGGGTCCCGATCATCCTGATGTCGTGCGTACTGCTGCTCAAGTTCAGATTCGGGGTGAACCATCACAAGATACACTTCTACAACCCCGTCCTCTGGCAGACGATCACCATTGTAAGCATCCTGGTACTGGCTTTGTTTAAAGTCTATCTCGTATTCAGTACCCGGATCGGCCGGCAACTGCAGACAACCCCGATCAGGCGAGCAACTTCCGGTCCAACACGCCCTGGAGTCTTGAGAGAACTCTGGCAATACACTCTGGATCATCGTTATCCCGTCATGCTTGTCCTGATCACGCTGTTGGGGGCCTATTTCCGCTTCAAAGGCCTCGGTACTGAGGGGTACCACAGCGATGAGAGCTCATCACTGACACCGATCCTGGGGATAATCAAGACGGGGCTGCCTGAGTATCCGTCCGGTGTTTACTATACACGCGGGCCGGCCTATCACTACCTTACTGCTGTCTTCATAAAGGTGCTGGGTCTGTCTCGCTTTACGGGTCGTTTCTCCACCGCCCTCTTCGGTACCCTGACGATACCTCTCCTGTACCGGTACGGTGAGAGGTTCCTGGGAGACAGGAAGGCCCCCTTGCTGGCGGCGTTTCTGCTGGCCGTTTCTCCCTGGACAATATTCATGGGCCGCTCCTTGAGATTCTATCAGCAATTCCAGTTCTTCGGTCTCCTTTGTGCGTATTTCTTTCTCAAGGGGTTTGTCGTCGACACCAGTCGTCGGTACCAGTACCTTGCCCTCGGCGCGTTCACCCTCACCTTCTTGAGCCAGGAAGTTGGGGTCACGCTCATCGCAGCTTTCTTCGTGAGTTACCTGTTTCTCGCTCCCCGAAGCAGCTGGAGGGAGAAGTTCCCGGTGATCGCCGGACTTTTCGTCGTCGGCGCACTGGTGATCACGAATATCATGATCTTCATGTTGGTATGCCTGACACCACCCGTTGCGATTTCGCCCACGAGCATGTCGGTTGTGACTCCTCACATTTTCAGGATCCACGAGCTCGCATCAACGATGTTTGTGGGATATAACAGACTTCATGTGGGTTTTTCCTTATTCTTTTTCCTTGGATTGCCACTCTACTTCTTGAAGAAGGACAAAATTGTCCTGTTCAATTACGCACTCGTGCTTGTAACCGTAGCCGCTGTGACGGCCGCAGTGTTACAGATAGGCCTACGCTACATATCGGAGATCTACACCTTCTACAGCCTTCTTGCCTGCGTCAGCATCTTCGGGATCATCAGGGAGATATCCGCGTTTCACCGGGATGGTGGTGCCCCCCTCCCATCGGTTCTTAAGGCCGTACCGTTCCTCCAGAAAACCATGCTGGCCATCATTGTCGTGACCCTGCTTATTTCGTTCCAACCCGTGCGAATTCTCACCTCGTATTCCTCAAGGATTAACAGGGGTGATACATTTGCTCAGGAATTTGTTAAACAACACATGTTTTCGACCGATGTAGTAATAGCGGGGCACCATCCGGGTGCCGTCGCAAACATCACAGGTAAGGTCGATTACTACCTGATACAAAAGGGCCTGACTGATGAGATTTTTGAGAAAGACGGCATTATGATTGACAGGCGCGGCGGGGCCACGATCGTTGACAGCATAGACAAGCTGAGAACCGTCCTTAATGAGAACGAGCGGGTATGGATCATCATAAGCGATCTGAGGCTACGGGCATTCGACGCGGAACTCGTCGATTTCGTAACCAAGAACACAAAGGTCGTGTATCAGCCGTTCCTTTGCACCGTTTTTCTCTGGGATGCGAGCAACGGCGTGTACGATGCGCCTCAGCACCTGGGTTATGAACGATACTACTTTGACTGAACCGGGAAACTAACCAATATGAAAGATTTGAACTTCGCACTGATCGGCTGCGGCAAGATCGCCGAGAAGCATGCCAAACTGCTTAGTAACATCGACGGGGCGAATCTGATTGCGGTCGCTGATACCGATAAGGAGCGGGCTCAGCGTTGCGGACAGATGTACTCGATCCCCAGCTATACCAACTTCGCTGAGATGCTTGCAACCGAGCCGGTGGATGTCGTCAACATCCTCACACCGTCCGGGACACATGCCCAGATCGGAGTCGAGGTCGCGAAGATGAACAAGCCCATGATCATCGAAAAGCCGCTGGCGCTCCGAATGGAGGACGCCGACACTTTGATCAAGGCGTGTGAGGAAAACAGGGTAAAGATCTTTGTCGTGAAGCAAAACCGGTATAACCTTCCGGTACAGCAGCTCCGCGGAGCACTGGATAACGGCCGTTTCGGCCGGCTGATCCTGGGAACAGTCAGGGTCCGATGGTCCAGACGGCAGGAATACTACGATCGCGATAGCTGGCGTGGAACGTGGGCTCTCGACGGAGGCGTCCTTGCCAACCAGGCGAGCCATCACATAGATCTTCTCCAGTGGATGATGGGCCCCGTGGAGAGTGTCGTAGCCAAGGCAGGTACAATGCTCGTTGACATAGAGGCCGAGGATCTTGCACTTGCGATCGTCAAGTTCAAGAGCGGAGCTCTCGGTGTGATCGAGGCGACGACCTGCGCCAGACCTGTAGACTTAGAGGGCTCTTTAAGCGTTCTCGGTGAGAAGGGTGCCGTCGAGGTTGGGGGTTTTGCGGTAGACCAGCTCAAGACCTGGAATTTCGAGAATCCATCACCGGATGATGAGGACATCATTAGCAAATACGCACGCAATCCCCGCAACATCTACGGCTACGCACATATAAAGTTCTTCGAGGATGTGATTGATTGTATGCGGCACGGTCGAGACGGATCGATAACGGGATGTGAGGCAAGAAAGGCCATGAAGCTGGTAAGCGCTCTCTACGAATCCATAGAAACCGGGAAAGAGGTATTCCTGGAACGCTTTGTGCCACGCAGGTCAAGATTGGGGGTCAGCAATGAACACCCATAGCCAGAGACCCCGGCACATTGCATCCGTGATGAAAACTGTAAAGCATCCCCGACTTTGGTATCATACTAGCAGGGTGAATAATGTCCAGGGGGTGACAGACTAATGAGTGAACAGCAAACTTGTGTCAGATGTGTCCTCGATTCAACTGTCCCGGGTGTCCGCTTCGATGAGAACGGTGTGTGTAGTTACTGCCACATGCACGACCGGCTCGCGAAGACATATGAGCTGAGCGAATCCAATAAGCGCAAGTTCAGCCAGCTCCTGGAGAAGATCAAGGATACGGGCAAGGGTAAGAAGTACGACTGTATCGTCGGTATCAGTGGCGGAAGAGACAGCACCTACTGCCTTTACAAGGCAAAGGAACTCGGATTGAGACCACTGGCTGTCTCCGTCAACAACGGATGGCATGCAAGCGTCGCCCAGGAGAATGTGCGAAAGGTCGTCGAGGCGCTCGATGTCGATCTCAAGGTCATAACGACCGACTGGCAGGAACTCCGCCCTATGTATACCGCCTTCCTCAAGGCCTCTGTCCCGAGCGTATGTGGGCCTTGTTTTGTCGGGACCATTTCCTATCTCTACAAGACCGCTGTTGAAGAGGGGATCAAGTACATTATTCTCGGTGCGTCTTTCCAGACAGAGGGTATCGTTCCGCTCAGATGGAACTATATAGACGGGAAGTACTTCGAAAATATCGTAAAGAAGTTTGCCGATATCGACACGGGGGATTACAACAAGACCACGATCAGCAATCTGCTCAACTACGCTCTGATCAAGAAGATCAAGGTCATCCAGCTGCCCCTCTATATCGAATACAACAACGAACGCATCGCGGAGGTCAATAAGGAGAAATTCAATTGGGTAGATGGTGGGGGGCATCATTTCGACTGCATGTACAAGCCAATGGCACTGCATGTACGGAACAGGAAATTCGGCGTCGATCCGAGAAAGGTATCCTACTCGGCCCTGGTCCGTTCCAAAGAGATGACCCGCGAGTCGGCATTGAGACAACTGGAAGAGGAGCCGATCGGGGGGGACTGGGACGGTATCGACTACTGCCTGAAACAGCTTGGGATGACGCGCGAGGATCTGGAAGAGACAATGTCCTCGGAGTGCAAGGACTTCGTCGATTATCCCACCTATTATTCAATGCTGAAGATGTTCAAGGCTCCGGTCAAGATGTTGTGCAAGATGAGGCTGATACCTGAGACCGTTTATGAGAAGTACTTTAAAACCTAGGCCGGCGTGTGAACCGGTCTGGCACCTGAGCACATGATTGTAGTATACTCTTCGGAAGGACATTGCCGGGGGGCGTGATTGGAGTCAGGAATGAAAACCTACACAATGTACCCTAATGTAAAGATAGGTGAAGGGGCTATCATAGGTGACTACGTCATAATAGGACATCCGGCCAGGGACCAGGAACCGGGCGAGGTGGAGACCGTTATAGGCGACCGGGCGGTTATTCGCTCTCACTCAGTCATCTATGCGGGAAACGTGATCGGCGATGATTTCCAGTGCGGTCACCAGGTATTCATGAGAGAGGCCAACACGATCGGAAACAATGTCAGCCTCGGAACCCAGTGCGGCATGGAGCATCATGTTGAGATCGGTGACAATGTGCGTATCCAGGGTCAAACAGGTCTCGCGGAGTATTCCTTTCTTGAAGAGGGTTGCTGGTTGGGCCCGCAGGTGATTACCACCAACACCTTCCACCCTCTCTGCCCCAAAGCCAAGGAGTGTTTGATGGGGCCAACTATCAAGAAGGGTGCTATAATCGGTGCCAGTGTGACACTGTTTCCCAGGGTCATTGTCGGAGAGCGGGCGCTCGTAGGTGCGGGGTGTGTGGTTATGAAGGACGTTCCCCCGAATGCCGTGTTGATGGCCAGACCATCGCGGATCGTCGGCAATGTATTCGAGCTGGGTTGTCCCTTTGACTTAATAGACAGGCCTTACCGAGAGGACGATTGAAGAAATGGATAAGATTCCGCTTGTAGATCTGCAGTCCCAATACCGTTCCATCGAGAGCGAGATCCGTGCAGCCATTGAGCCGGTGCTGGCCAACTGTAATTTCATCCTGGGGCAGAACGTTAAAGAGTTTGAGAAGGAATTTGCTGGATTCTGCGGCGCCAAGCATGCTTTGGGCTGCGCGAACGGCACAGAAGCGTTGATGCTGGCCCTTCGGGCCTGCGACGTGGGCGACGGTGATGAGGTGATCGTCCCTGCCAATACGTTCATCGCCACGGCAGAGGCAGTTTCCTCGACCGGAGGCCAGGTCGTATTCGCGGAAATCAATCCGGATACTTACAACATAGATGTATCAGATTTTGAACGGAGAATCACACCGAAGACCAAAGCGGTCATACCCGTGCATCTCTTCGGCCAGACCGCAGACATGGATCCGATAAACGAGATCGCCGCAAAGCACGGACTCAGGGTGATCGAGGACGCTGCCCAGGCCCATGGAGCTGAGTATAAAGGCCGGAGGGCCGGCAACCTGGGAGAGGTCGCGTGCTTCAGCTTCTACCCCGGCAAGAACCTCGGCGCATATGGCGACAGCGGTGCCGTCGTCACGAATGATCCTGAGATCGCCCGCAGGGTAGGCATGCTGAGGAATCACGGCAGGGCGGAGAAGCACGATCACGAAATGGAGGGCCTCAATAGCAGAATGGATGAGATCCAGGGTGCCGTGCTGCGTGTGAAACTCAAACACCTGGCCGGGTGGAATGAGGCAAGACGCAACAAGGCAGACCTATACAACCGGCTGTTGGGTGATGCCGACGTGGTTTTACCGGCTACGAACAACGATGTCCGGCACGTCTACCATCTCTATGTGATAAGAACCACGAAGCGGAATGGATTGCGGACTCACCTCATCGATAATGGTATTTCCGCCGGTATACACTATCCGATCCCGTTACACCTGACGAAGGCATACAGGCACCTGAACTACTCCGAGGGAGACTTCCCCATCTCCGAGGGCCATGCCAGACAGATACTCTCGTTGCCCATGTGCCCCGAGATAACGGATGAGCAGGTTGAGCGCGTGTGTTCGGAGATAATCACTTTTATTAAGAACTGATCCGCCGCGTACCACTGTGTCAACACGTGCGAAACGCGACGGTCTCCCCCCACTGCCCGCATGCGGGTTTTGCACTCTCTACACCGCAATCCTGTGCATTATGCATTGACCTACAGGCCCGGAGAGGGCCTGAATTCCTGCCTCCTGCCCTTTTCTCAAAGTAAATGAACACCTTACGGCTGCCCTACCCGGACGGCACACGATTTGCTGAAATAGCCCTACGAGCAAACGTAGCAGGGAGCAAGTTGGAGGTGGCGGTGCCGGCAGGGAGATCAAGGCGAAGTGGCAGCAGCCATACGAGAGAGTGTATTTGGGCGGAAGAAGGCGGTCGGCTTGTGGCTGAGTCTCTTCGTTTCAATAGCATGTTTTTACGGGACGGCGGCCTACTGTCAGAGTTCGGGCCAGACCGAGGTCCAACTGATCAACGAGATGCCGACTGAGATCATCGATCATATGGCGAGTGGAAGCCACCCCGATGCGAACGGCATGATAGGATATAACAGCCGCAACGGGTGGACGCATGTTGTCTTCCAGCGTGGCGGGATGTTCTATCTGATCGTCGCGGCCGCCCGGGGCAACCACTCGGAGGTCGCTGACGCCTGGAGGGCGATCGATGTCGCATTCGACCGCCAGACGCCGGCGGGTAATTTCGAGATCGCTATGCCGGTCCCGAGGATCGATGATCTCTCAGGCGTCTCTTTCTGGCTGGCCAAACTCTGTCATGCGCTGCTGGTCGTGCAGGGAAGTTCGGTAGGTCCGGCTTACCAGGATGAGATAAACCAGCTTCTCCCGAAGATCAGGTCTGCGGCAACCTGGCTTTCGCAGGGGCAAGGTGAACTTGCAGCCGCAGCCGTTGATGCACCCAACCGGTTCTTCTTCCATGCCGATGCTTTCAGGCTGGCAGGTGTTCTTCTGAATGACAACACCTTCAGGCAGATCGGACAGAATTTCGTCGAGATGGGTCTTGATGCGCAACGCCAGGACGGCGTTTTCGTTGAGCATGGCGGCCACGACTCCAGCTATCAGGCAACGTCGTGTCTGCAGCTTCAGCAGTACGCGATCCACAACCCGGGAGATCCCGAAACGGAGGACGCGATCATGCGTGGCATGCTGTGGGAACTCACCCGGATCGAATGGAACGGCCAGGTCGATGTCACCGACAACACGAGGACCGGTGCGGGCCAGGAAGAGTTCATGGGCCAGATCAAGGACGTGAACTACCCCGAGGTGATCCTCGCATTGTACTATTATGGCGCCCGGAACGACTGTCACCTGGCCACTAATGCAGGCACGCGTGTTTACGAATTTGTGACAGGGCAGGCAAGAACCGTCAGGTGGGGCAGGCAGCAGCGTCAGCATGCCGATGATGTCGATGATTGGGACCAGTTCGATCCGATGGCAGATGACTTCTCAGGAGACAGGACTTATGCCCAGGCAGCTACCTTCGACAGGACATATCCGAATCCGTGTACCGAGAGCGCGGTCATCCGCTACACGCTTCCGGCGGGCCAGAGTACGCAACTCACAATATACGATGTACACGGCCGGGAGATCAGATCACTCACTGACGGCCACGCCCCCGCGGGACCATCCCAGGTCGTCTGGGATACGAAGGACAACGCAGGTAACCGGGTATCACCCGGAATCTACGTGTGCAGGCTGAGTGCAGAAGGGCTTTCCAGCACCCAGAAAATCACCGTCGTCGAATAATCCGGTGACACCTTAATTCCGAATTCCGTACCAGCTTACTAATTATCTATGCGGTAATCTCCTGGGACATGCCCCGGGTATAATTAGTAAGCTGGTACCGAATTATTGTTACCGAATTAGGACTA
>JALGZP010000144.1 GCA_025774845.1 bacterium | reverse complement strand
AATGTCTTCCTCTTTCACCCCCGATTCCCTCACACCCATTATGAAGCAGGTAAGTGTTGAGCCAAGCCCGCAGCTTGAGCACCAGATGTGCGGCATCCTCTCCATACGGAGCAGGTCCGCCATCGGATGGCTCTGAAGTTCATCAACAGCAGTTTGTGTTCCTTTCGCAGGCTTCTTCATTTGGTTGCCTCCTTAAGCACCTCGAGTATATCGGCAGGGTCGTGGATGTCACCCCCGCCATGAGGTACGAGATACGTGGCGGCCTTCCCTGCTACACATCGTTCGACCTCTAGCGACATCTGGCCGTAGTTTATTTCCACGGTGACGAAGGCCTTCACTCGCTCGGCTAGTTCCCTTATTTTCTCCTCGCAGAAAGGCCAGGCTGTTATGAGTCTCAGCATCCCGACCTTGAGACCTTCGGCTCGAGCGAGATCCATCGCCCGGTAGGAGACCCTTGACGAGATGCCGTAGGAGACAATCACCACATCGGCATCATCCATATTGAGTTCCTCTACCTCGATGATCTTGTCCTTGTTCTTCTGAATCTTGTCGATCAGATGTCTGACCATCCATTCCTGGGTCTCGGCATCGATAATGGGATAACCTCTCTCATCATGAGTAAGCCCCGTCACATGGATCCTGTAACCGTCTCCGGCCTTGACCATGTCGGGGACCTCATCCTTCCCCCATTCAAATGGCTTGTACTGGCCCGGTTTCTTCTTTGTGTATCTTCTCGGATAGATCTTGAGCTCGTCCCTGGGAGGGATAACGACCTTCTCGCTCATATGACCGACGCTTTCATCACTCATCACGAGTACCGGTATGCGGAACTGTTCCGAAAGATTAAAGGCCTTGACCGTAAGATCGAAAATCTCCTGCGGCGAGTTGGGGCAAAGTGCGATTATCTCGTAGTCACCATGGGATCCCCACTTTGCCTGCATCATATCGGCCTGGCCGACAAGTGTGGGTAGCCCGGTCGAGGGGCCGCCACGCTGGATGTTCACGAGAACGGTAGGGGTCTCAAGCACGATACCCAGACCGAGGTTTTCCATCATAAGGCTGAAGCCCGGTCCCGAGGTGCATGTCATTGTTTTCCCGCCGCCCCATGCAGCACCGAGAATGGCATTCATCGATGCGAGCTCGTCCTCCATCTGAATGAAAATGCCGCCAACCTCCGGCAACCTTGCCGACATTCTCTCTGCGATCTCGGTCGAGGGTGTAATCGGATAGCCGGCGAAGAAGGAACAACCTGCGGCCATGCCACCTTCGGCGGCGGCATGATCTCCAGTCATGAAATGTTCACCCGTGAGCACACGTCTATCTTCGGGCAATTCCTAAACCTCCGATTTTTCAGTGGGTTTGTCTTGGGGTTTTTCAGCGGATTTATCTTGGGGTTTCTTATCGCCGTCCTCTTCGATATCTTCAGCGAATATCGCAAACTCAGGACATATGAGTTCGCACAGGCCACAGGCTACGCACTCTTCCTCTTTTACCGCGATGGGAGGGTGGTAGCCTTTCTTGTTGAATTCTTCCGAAAGTTCGAGGACCTCCTTCGGGCAGTATTCCACGCAGAACGAGCAACCTTTGCACAGTTCCTTGAGGACATGGATCTTACCGCGAGGAGGTTTGATGGTGTCTGAATCGAGCGGTTTTCTCCAGAATTTCACGCCAGTGCCCCCCGTTTCCGGCCTGAGTTATTCAGTACGCTATCAAGAATCCTGTGGAAATTCAATCCCATGAACATTAGCATACAGCATAAACGTGCGCAAGCGATAAATGTGCCCCGGTATGGTGGCCAAACAGGGGGAGGAAACCATGAAAAATCAATGGAAACCACTGATTCTCATCGGGTTGATTCTGACCGCGGTTACGACGGTCCCGGCGGCCTCCGAATTCACGTTTGTGGTGCTCGGAGACCGCACCGGTGGAGCCGTCCCCGGTGTGTTCGAACAGGTGCTTGATGAGGTCACTTTCTTAAGTCCCGACTTCATGATCACAATAGGTGATCACATAGAGGGTTATGAGACCGATCCCGCTGAGATCGAGACCGAGTGGGATTACGTGGTGGAACTGATGGATGAGACGGGTATCGAGTACCACCTGACCCCGGGTAACCATGATATTTGGGATGACCAGAGCGGGGAGATATTCGAGAGGAGATTCGGTAGCCGGGACAAGGCATTTGACTATAAGGGTAGTCTTTTTGTCATTATTGACGTATCGACGCACTATACCGCCGCGCAACTCCCGGATGAGAGACTCAAGTGGCTTGAAGGTGTGCTTGAAACCGCTGCCGACTTCGATAATGCCTTCGTGTTTTATCACAAACCTTTCTGGTGCGAGGACTTCACCTCCGGCAGACCCAACTTCCTTCACGAACTCTTCAAGCGCTATGGCGTCGACGCCGTCTTTACAGGACATTACCACCGCCACTTCTACACAGAGCATGAAGGCATAAGGTATTTCAGCGTATCAAGCTCCGGGGGCTCGCTACCGCGTGGTGGGAGGGAAAAGGGTTCATTCTACTCATATCTTCTTGCCAGGGTGGTGGGGGACAGCCTGATGGTCGGAGTGGTGGAACCCGACTTCATGGAACCGGCCGAAGTAGTGACCGTTGATGATGTGGTGGCAATCGTCGGAATTGAGCAGGGTTCCGTGAGTATGAGTGAAATCGAAGTCGACGAACTGACGTCTCTCGGGACAGAAAAGGTGACGGTGTCCATAGAGAATCGTTCTCATGTGACTTTGAGAGACACAGCGACCTGGGTTTCACGCGGTGGGTGGACTATGGAGCCCGCACGTGACTACGTGGAAGTGCCGCCGGGTGAAGTAGGGATGCTCACTGCATTTGCGACGAATGATGGACAGGTTTTCCCTGTGCCGGCCCTGAGCCTGGAGGTACCCCACGATCATGACAGCACCATCCCGGTCTGGGAGCCGCTCCGCGTGAGACGGGTGGCTTCGGCCATTCACACTGATGAGTCACCGCAGGTTGATGGATCACTTGATGAAGCGGTCTGGGGGAGATCTCGGGTCATTACCGAGTTCTTTGGCTGGAGGGGAGAACCTTCCGCCGGGGATTCCACCTTCTTAAGGCTGTGTTATGACCGCGAGAAACTCTATATCGGAATCGAGTGTATGGACAACATGATGGGGGAGGTCTCAGCAGGTGTCGAGGAGCGTGACGGCCACCTGAGGTACGATGACAATTTCAGCATACTGTTCGAGCCCGTGAGGG
>JALGZP010000078.1 GCA_025774845.1 bacterium | reverse complement strand
AGGCACTCTGTGACGCAGACCTCAGGGACGACCGGAATGTAGTTCCAGGCAAACCCTGTCTCAAACGGACCACTGTTCCACAGATGCACCGCACCATCTGCGCACCACAGGTCAAACTCGACCGTGAAGAGGCCGGGATAGACCGTGCCGTAACCAGCAAAGTCAAGAATACGGAGCTGGTCAATGGCCTGGCAGTTGAGCGGATCCAGCGGATCGTAGCCACCCATACCCTGGTCACCGATACAGAAAGTCACACCGAGTCACCGATACAGAAAGTCACACCGATGATGTCACCGATGTCCCAACCGGTGTATGCCCAGAACCACGAGTAAGTCGGGCAAGGTATGTAGTAGTAATACTGAAGAGCGCCATCGTACTGCGGCTCCACGCCAAAGTCATCCTTAAGCTGCCAGGCCTTCTTCTCCAGGCCAAAAGCAGAGGTGGCAAGGACCAGCACCAGCGCCAGTACCATAAATGCGTTGAACTTCATTTCTCTTCCCCCCTCCTCATTGTGAGGATTGATACGTGATTAAACGTCCTGTCGTTCGGACTGCATCAGGCTTCCATTCCTGCAGCCGGGTTTCACCTCCTTTTCGGATTAGCTTTTTTCCCATTGCCTTTTCCAGCGAATAAACTGTAGCCTCCGGCGAGATCACCGGACCCCTCCCGAAGCCTAAACACCGCTCTTTTGTGAGTATCGGAAACCGAGGCACCGATCTTGAGGGCAAACTGCATAGTGAGCCGTTGACTTGACAAGTCTCGAACAGGAATTCATAATACCCTGGAAACTGGTAATCTCAGGGGGTTCGACTTGGCCTTGTCCCATCCCAGAGCAAATCACTATGTGTTTCCCCTCTGTGTCTTCGCAGTGGCGGTCGCTCTCAGGATTGCTTACCTGAGCCACCTGAGAGGTCTTCCGTTTTTCGACCATCCAATTATGGATGCCTCCTACCATGATATCTGGGCCCGGGAGATTGCAGGGGGCAGCCTGAGCCGGGGAGAACCCTTCTTCAGGGCGCCTCTTTATTCATATCTTCTCGCTCTCTTCTACTCGATCTCAGGAGGATCATATCTCCTTCCGAGGATCATCCAGTTTGCTCTCGGCGGTCTTACGGCAGTTATCACGTTCTCACTCACTCGAAGACTGATAGGCCTGACCGCCGCAGCCATCGCGGGTTTGATGTGCGCCGCGTACCCCGTGCTCATCTACTTCGATGGGGAATTGCTCACTGAGACCCTGTTTATCTTCCTTACAATGTTCGGGATCCTGCTGATCGATACAGCAAGATCCAGGCAGAGTCTCCTGTTCTGGCTCGCAGGCGGGCTGGCACTCGGTCTGTCGCTCATTACAAGACCCACGATAGCCCTGTTCCTGCCGCTGGCGGTTATCGGCAGTTTCATGGTGTCAAAGCGCAGGATAGTGGGAGCTTTGCTGCTGATCACCGGGATAGCAATCCCTGTGGTACCGGTGGCTGTGCACAACTACACCGTGTCCGGTGAGTTCATACCGGTGGTGTGGCAGGGCGGTATCAACCTCTACCTCGGAAACAACATGGCGGCCGACGGATGGAGCGCGACGAGCCCTGAGATCAGGAAAGACTGGTGGGGCGGCTACAAGGACATGATTGCCATACCGCGTAGCGAGATGGCTGACGAGCCCACTTTCAACCAGGTCTCCTCATACTGGTCGAACAGAGCGTTTGACTATATAAGGAAGCACCCCGCCGATTGGCTGACGCTGATGCTCAAGAAGTCCGCGCTCTTCTGGGGCTCGCTTGAGTTCCCGAACAACCAGGACTACAATTTCATGAAACTCAACTCGTGGACGCTCCGAGACCCCGTCGTCAATTTCGGGACTATGGCGCCGCTGGCGATCCTCGGAGTTATCCTGCTGCTTGGAATACGCCGACGCCTCGTCTTCCCCTATGCATTCCTCCTTGCCTACTTCGCGGCAACAATTGCGTTCTTTGTCTGCTCCCGTTACAGGGCTCCGGCCTTGCCCGTGCTGTGCATATTCGCGGGAGGCGCGGTAGCTTCCCTGGTCGATCTCTGGAAGACCCGGCGGATAGTCCGGCTGTCGGTCTGCCTGGTTGCCCTGGCCGGGTTCGCATTGTTCGTCAACGCCAACGTGACGGGTGAGCGGCTGCCGGATCTCGCGCAGTCCTACACCCAGGTCGGCAAGGTCTATGTCGAACGTGGAAACGACACGGCGGCCGCGGAGTACTTCGGCAACGCGCTTGAGGCAAACCCGGCCTGGGGTGAGGCCTACGAACAGCTTGGACTGCTCAGAATGAAAGTCGCGGATAAGGACGCGGCGAAGGAGCTCCTTACCAGGGCGACCCAGGTCCAGCCCGACATGGCTACTGCCTACCGGTCGCTTGCAATGCTCGAGCTTTCAACGGGAGACCCCGAGGCAGCGAGGAGGGCCATCGCCGAGGCCCTGCGGCTTGCACCCTATCTCGAGGACTCCCACAACATACTGGGCTCGATTCAGAGGCAGGAAGGGGACCTTGACGGGGCGGTCGCAAGCTTCACGAGGGAGCTTGAGCTCAATCCGGTCAACTGGAGGGCCCTTGCGAATCTGGGGAGTGCCTACGAGGCGAGCGGTGATCTTGATTCCGCCGTCGAGGCTTACTCGAGGGCCGTCGAGCTCAACCCGGAAGATCCCGATATCACCTATGTCCTGGCAGGTCTCTATTCCAGACAGGGCAAGCATGACCTCGCCCGGTCGGTCATCGAAGCCCTGGGTTCCCATGTACCTCAGGACGTGAATCTCAGGTACAACCGCGCCGTCGTACTGCAGAGAGACGGTCACATGGAAGAGGCAAGGCTGATCTATGAAGATATCTTAGATATGGTGCCGGCTCATGAAGGGACACTGGTCAACCTTGGGGTGGTTTACGCCAGGGGCGGTGAAGACGGCCGGGCACGCGAACTCTGGCTAAGAGCACTCAAGGTCAACCCGTCCAACGAAACAGCCAAACGCAATCTCGAGCTGCTTGATCAGCCTGACTGAGCCGGAGCATCCTCTCTTTCCGGTTGCCGGACATTACTCCGGTACTCCGGTTCGGGCAGCGTGATACGTTTCAGAAGGTCTTCGTCAATCCAGAAACCGACTTCATCCTTCTTCTGCTTTACCCATTCGGCCAGCACCTCATTGGCTCGCGTGTTCGCCACGAAGCCGACGAGCTGCTCCCGGGCTTGTTCGAAGGTAAGGTACACCGGTTCATCCAGCTGATCGAGTTTGATTATCTCGACGCCCGAGATGGTGGTGAACGGAGCGCTCACCTCGCCAACACTCATCCGTCTGACCACGGAGTCATAGTATGCAACCATCCCAAAGCCGACATAAGCAAGCTCTCCACCCCGCTCGGCGCCAGCCTTGTCCTGCGAAAACTCGGCTGCGACCTCCGCAAAGTCCCTGCCCGTATTGATCTCCCTCAGGGCGGCCCGGGCGGCATCGTCGGAGTCCAGGAGAATCCTGCTGATTCTATAACCTCCGGAAGTTCTTATGTCGTCCTTACGTTTCGCATAGTAATCGACCAGATCATCTTCAGTAACCTCGATCTGGCTCCTAAAGTGGTCTTCCATCAGACCGACCAGGAATTCCTCTCGCGCATTCCTGACAGCCCAGGTAACACTCCTCAGGCGATCAAGCCCTAATGCGTACCCGGCCCTGGCTTCGAGCTCCGGTAGCATGATCCCTACTGCAAACTCCTTTAGCGCGTTGTAGTCACCCACATAGGGTCTGGACTCCAAAGGCTCTGTATAGTAGAGATTGAAGAGATCAGCGACACGCACCTCTCCCCCGGTGTATGTTGCCATTACGTGACCCAGAAGCGAGTCCGGCGGCCTGCTACCCGAGAAGGATATCTGAAATGACCTCAGACCCGCAGCCAGCCCCTTTTCGGGGAACCGGACATCATAGATGCCTGTAAGCTCCTCCTCTTCCTCCTCGATCAGCCTCTCCCTCTCCATAGCTTCCGTGAATCGCTGGGACCGTATGGAGGCCAGTTCTATTCTGATCCCAAACGGCTCGGCCTCCGCCAGGTAGAATATGTGATACCCGCCAGTGCCGAGCATGATGTCGCTGACCTCGCCCGTGTCCAGCCTGAACACGACGTTCGCAACCTCCCGCGAAAGCTCCTTCCAGATCACCCATCCAATGTCATGTACCTGCACGTCTTCCCGCCCGGACATGGTGCTCGCCATGGTGTCGAAATCCCGCCCACCCCGCAGTTCCTCCAGAATCTCCAGGGCTACCGGATAAACGGCTACCACGATTTCCTTAAGATGCAGTTTCCGGTCAAGTTTCTCCTGCCACGGCTTTGTCTTCATTCTCGGCAGCATGATGGCATTGTCGACTTTCCAGGTACGGTACGCCTCGGCCAGGGCGGTGGTTTCAGCATTTTTCTCCACGGCCTCCAGATCCTGATCGTATCCCAGACGCTGAGCTTCCTCGGCCAGATAGAATCGCGACGCGATAGTGTGAACGACGGCCATCCGGGACTCGAAGGTGGCCTCGTACTTCGAATAGGGTCCGAGCTGCGACACCTCGTACCTGAGGTCCTCAACCCCGAGCTCGAAATCGCCGCCTTTTGAAATCAACCTACCGCCGCTGCAATCCAAGAGCATGCATGCAAGTAGAACCGCAAGAAATAACACCGTACCTCTCCGCATAACTCCCTCCTCGGACATAAACCCTAAAACCGCAAAACAGACTGTCAAAGGGAATTTGGACCCTGTGGCGAGTTTTTATCACAACATCAGCTGAATTGCAAGGTCTATCCAGTACCGGCGCCCTACCGGGTCATAACCAGTTTCCTCACTACTCTGGAATCGCCGACCATGAGATCGATGAAGTAAATCCCGCTTGGTGCCAGACTCCCGTTCGGATAGGCCCCGTCCCAGCTGAGCTCACCTGGCCCCGGGCTGCGGACGCCGTCTATCAGAGCAGCCACCTCACGGCCCCTGACATCATATATTTTCATTGTCACCGGCACCGCACTCCCGTATTCGCCGGGGACACCGTACCTGACCGTGACCCTGGGGCCGAACGGATTCGGCGCCGTCTCGACAAACATCCTCGACAATACGGGCTGATCCCAGATGCCCGAACCACCGGTGACCGTCACGGTGTCGGACGCATGCGTGAGGTCATAGAGACCGTAGGTGTGAAACGCCCTGGTTTCTATTACATGGGTAGTCTCTGAAAGCGCATCCGTCGTAAAGTGATAGCCTTCCTTGCCCCCATCCCAGCCACCGTCGTTGGGTGTAGCATCGTGCCACGGGCCACCGTCGACCCGGTACTCGACCCCCGCAATACGATTGAGAGTAATGTCGTGCGGGTTGGACTTACGAGGGTTCAGGTTGGGCAGATACTCAACCCAGCTCGAACCGGCATAGGCGGGTGTAGCAGTTGAACAAGGGTCGGGCGCATACGGGTAGAGAGCCGTCTCCGGCGGGATATCCATGATGTTGGGTATGCTGTCGCTGTCATCGTCCCACCAGCCGATCTGCCCCTTGGTGTAGTTGCACACGCGCGCGTTCGAAAGTGCCACGCTCCTCATTATGCAGAAGATGATGTTCGTGGTACAGCCGCCCGCCCCGCTGGGATACGTACTGTTCTGGTTCTCCACATTCAGATAACCAGATCTTGCGGTACACCCCTCGCCACCTGAATAGTACTCATCGAGAGCGAAGAAACAGTGGCCGAGCTCGTGCGCGATCACCGCGTCCATGTTCCCGATTCCCCAGCCGTCGTTGCCGTAGGTCATCACGAGCCGCGGCCCGCCCAGTGACGCATAGCCAAACCTTCCATCACTGAACTGGTTATCCCCATCATTGCTGCTGTCCACGACCAGGGCCAGCACGCCCCACTCCGTACCCAGCGCATTCCTCATACCATTCGCGAAGTTGGTGTCCCCGGTATAGCCAAGATACGTAAGAACCTGGTTCTTCCAGAGGTTTTCCTCCGAGGAGGAGTGGATTATGGGCTCATAACCGGTGGGGACGGCATAGTGGAACATGGTGTACCACGTCAGGTCGCGCCATTCCGCCTTGGTCACATACCAGTCAAGACCGGCTATTATCTCACTCGTGACATTGTTCTCTTCGGTCGAGGTCCAGTTCTCGCTACTCGGATCGATCGATCCATCGCTCTCAGGCAAGACCACCCCGAGCGCAACACTTCCAAGCATGAACTCGCTCGTATCATATACCTTTGCCCCAGGCGGTTTGGAGAGCAGCCCGTAATCCTCAACCGGTACGATGTCATTGACCAGCGGCATCCGGTCCGGAGACGGTGGAGCATCGAGTCCCATCTCGCGGGACTTCCCCATATAGACGTTGTTCCACGCCGTTATAATGTGATGGGCCTTGCTACCATATCGGTCAAACTCGCCGGGATCGAGCTCGCCCGAACGGATCTCGGTGATCGATCCTGTCATAAGCAGGTCCGCCTCGACGTGATCGGGAATATCCGCAATTATGAAGTGTGGCAGCACGACAATCCTGGCTTTGCCGCCATAAGCTTCGATGGCCTCGACTGCATCCTGGGTTGCACTCCAAAACGGCTCCTCGACCATGACAAGTCTGTTGGATGCCAGGGCCGGGAGCCCCAGCAAAACACAGAGCACCCCGACGGCAATCGATGTCTTCCGAGTAAACATATAGAACCCCCTGTATGTTTCAATCCTTTCAAGAATACCACATCACCGGGCTTAAGTCAATCGCCGCAGGCCCCGTATTACGCGGGGTGTGGCTCACATACTGGTTAGATGAGTAAAAAGCGATGTGCGTCGCCGGGAAATGTCATACCTTGATAGACGGTAGCCCGGCGGTGGGCTTATTATCAGTCCTCAGCGCCGACCCCGGGTTTCACAAACGAAGCCGCAGTGCGCAAAGCCTGCCCGATATCACTCCATGTCATACCGAGGAAGCCGAGGAGACCGAGACTGAAACCAAAGGCTGAAACAAGTCTCACGACCCACGTATAGGTGAACCCTCCACGCTCCAGCCAGACGACCACGGCTATCACAGCCCCCGCCAGGACGGCACCACCCAGTGTGCGGGCCAGCCTGAACGGAATCCTGTAATGACGTTGCGAGAATACGAGGATTATCACAGCCATGATTAGATTGGTGGTAAGCGTGGCAAGCGCGGCACCCTGTTTCCCCATTCCCGGGATCAACAGGATGTTGAGTATCACATTCAGCGTGGCGCAAGCCGTTACGATCACGGCAAGCACTCTGGTTTTCCCCGCGACATAAAGCCCCGAAGAAAAGACTACCGAGAAACCGTAGAAAACCAGCGACCCTGCGAGAAGCGGAATGACCGCGGCCGACTCCCGGTACTGGGGGCTCCCGACCAGTCCGATTATCTCTCGCGCGAAAAGCGACAGCAGGAAACCTATCTCGACCAGGAAGAAGGAGAAGTAGAGATGCGCGCGTGAGAACATCTCGTTTGCACCGGGTTTGGAGTGGTTTGAGAAAATGAACTGGGGCCAGGCCAGGTTCAAAGACATAATCGGCAGCACGAGCAGCAGACATATCTCATGGGCATACTGGTACAGGCCGACCTCCGAGAGCGCCTCTCCTCCACCGGTCAGCCGTCTCAAGAGGTAGATGTCCGAATATGCCAGCACCCACATCGCAAGGTTCATCGGTACGAGAGGACTTCCAAACTCGATTACCGAGCTGAAGATGCGTTTGGAAAAGGCTGTTGCATACTGCCGGAGGAGCCGCCCATAGATCACCAGTCCGATCACGATCGGTGGGATCGCAGTCCCGACGAGCAACCCGACCGCACCCTTCCTCAGTGCGACGACCAGGGTTATCGATAGAGTAAGGGCGAGCGCCCCCTTGGCGAGCGTGTAAACGACGTATCTGCGCGATCTCGCGTGCGCCCGCTCGAAGGAAAGACCAATTTGCAAAAGAGCATTGCCGAACCCACCGGCGATACCGATCAGAATCAACGCTTTGTACTGTGTCGAACCCAGCAGGAGCCCGGAGAGCGGGCCGGCCAGCAGCACGCACACGACCGCTATCGGCACCGCAAGCATCAGTGAAGCAAAGAGAATCGTCGAAACGATCCTGCGCCGCCGGTCATCGTCCGCGGCCTCATTGACAAACTTGATCAGCGAAGAACTCAGCCCCAACTCGGACACGATCCCGAGCAGTGTTATGAAGATCAGGACAACGGAGGCCTTTCCGTATTCTTCCGTGGGAACGTAGCGGGCTATGATGGGGACAAGTGCTGCACGCGCTATCCCGCCTACTATTGTGCCGACACCGTAAACCCCGGTGTGCCTGGCGAGATCACCTATCTTTGCTGACATGGCCACGCGGTTTCGGTATGTAGTTGCCGTCCTCGTCCACCCATCCCAACTCCTTGTATATTGCGTATATGCTCTCAACAAGCTTCACGGGGTCGTGGTACTGCTCGACGAAGCGCCTGCCCTCAGCGCCTTTCCGCTTCCTGAGTTCCGGGTTCAGGATCACTTCTTCAAGACGTTCCGGCAGATCGGACGCGGTGACAGTGATAAACGGGTGATCCGTCAGGAAGGCATCAAACTCAGGAGTGAAGCTCGTCAGTGTGGGTATACCCATCGAAAGCGTCTCGAGTGAATTCACACCGTAGCCCGTCCCTCCCCTGTCACCTATCTGGTCGATCGCGATGTCACATGTGGCCTTGATCCGGATCGCTTCCTCGTGCGGCTTGCCCTCGATCAGCACCAGCTCGACGCCGTGTTTGCGTTCCATCTGTTTGCAAACCTCGATTATTCTGTCACTGCCCTTCAACAGCCTGCTCCGCGGCGCGTGGCAGATTCTAAGCTTCTGATTCTCCTCTTCCCTGACGGCATAAGCCCCGAACTCAAACGGGAGAAAGCTGAACCTGAGATCGGGATGCAGACTCAGATGGTCGAACTCGGTTGTGATATTGAGATCGCTGAGCTCGTCGATCTCCGGTATCACTCCCCTGTCCCTGAGATCCGTGCCCAGGTAGTAGCACACGATCCGCTTACCGATAGCGTGGAGCTTTTTGATTATCCGCGAGTCCCGGAAGAAGCCGCTGCCGCTTTCGAGATGATAGATGTCGTAGTCCAGAAGATCATGACGCTCGATGATCGAGTATATCTTCGGCGCCCAGAGCGTGTCGCGCAGGTTGAAGAGCAGTGTTTCAAGCCCGCTGCGCGGCTGCCAGACACGTGCCCCGCTCTCTTCCATGGTCTTCGAGGCTCCACGGTGAAGCAGATTTATGACCTTCTTCACCGTCATGTCGAACCGGCTGCCCTTGACAAGCGGCAGATCAAGGCAGATGTCTTCTTCGAAGTCGCTGGCACAGCGGGACAGTGTGACCAGTCTGCTGGGATTGCCGAGCTTGTTGTGGTAACGGACAAAAGTGGAGGCACTCCCGACCCAGTTCTGGTCACACAGGTGGAGGATCTTGAGCACCTATTCCACCTCACCCAGAAGTCTGAGGATGTTGCTCCCGAGCACCTTCTGTCTGTCTTCCGCGGATAGTGTGAGGGCATCGACCAGACCCAGGTACATCCTCGGGTGACCTAGCGGAAAATCGCTGCCGAAGATCACTCTGTCCGCACCGAGCTCGTCTATGGCTCTCTGCACCGCCCAGTATTCCCTGACGCCTTCTATGCCGAGATAGACGTTCGCCAGCGCGCGTTCCTTGATCGCATCGGTTGTCGCAGTCTCAAGCTCGGGTGTATCCCCCCCCATGTGGGACAGGATGAAGTTGATATCCGGATACTTCCCGGCGACTTCAAGAGCCAGCCGGTAACTGCTCATCTCCTGCCACCGGCCGCAGTGAATCACGACCGGGACATGTTGCCTTCCAGCGAATTCAAGAAAGGGCACCACTCTCTCGTCCGTCACTTTTATCCTGTCGCAGGATGGATGGAGTTTGATTCCGTCGACCCTGGCCTTTCGCTCCTCGACGAAGTCGAGATCTTCCGCAACCCCTGGGTTGACCCAGGGAAAAAACCAGTACCGCTTCTTCCGTTCACCTTCTATGAACTCGAGTACGAGATCGTTCCGTCGAAGATCGGTTGAAGTCAGCACGCCGCCGTCGATGTCACACTCGGCCAGGCAGTCCTCAAGCGCCGGAAGCGGCACTCCCCTGCCCAGGAAGCGCTCTGCACTCCAATAACCGGCATGAATGTGTCCGTCTATGATCAACTTGCTTTTCCCTTGAAGTCCAGGCGGTAATGCTCTCTCACATATGTCCTCGTCGCGAACTTGGACTTGAACCTGACCAGGCCCCAGTCCGGCCGGCCGCTGCGTGAGACCGTGCCCAGATCGAGGTACTTGTAACCAGACTCCCTGAGTCTGCGGATTGAGTGATGGAGTACCGTCTCGGTTACTCTCAGCTTCCGCTCTCCGGGATCGTCACAGATATAGAATGAAAGACCGACCCTGTCGTTACAGAGTACCATCAGCGATCCACCTACAACTCTATCCTCCAGAACCGCTTCAAGCAATACGAGTCTGTCGGGATAGAGGGTGAACAGTTTTTCGATCTCCTCGAGTGTGTGAGTGGGGCTTACACCCTTGGCGGAGAGGTTCGCGGTCAAAACGCCGTAGAAATCCGCCGGATCGGTCCCCGGGCGGACAACGAGACCTTCCCTCGCCGCCTTGCGAAGATTCCGGGCAAGCACGGGGTGCAGCGCGTTCTCATCAAACGCATCAAGGGGCACAACGGCTGTTGCCTCTCTCAAGGTCAGACCGTATCCCAGGGAAGTCAGTACGAAGCTCAGGCCCTGGTGTTCGTTGCGTGAATAACAGATGGGAGGCAGCGCAATCTCTATTCCGTCGAAGTCCATCTCCTTCATCTTTTCACCGAAAGCGGCGACGGCATCCTCCATGGTCTTGAGATCGCAGTCGTCGGCGAATACGAACCCGCCGAAAGATGCTCCCGCCGGTGACCTGAAAACCCTTCCCCGGTCGCTGTCAACCGCGGCCCCCGGAATGACGCAGATCAGCTCGTCCTCCTTCTTCACCGCGAGATTGACGAAATCAAAACGTGAGGCGGGATGGTATGACAGGAACTTGAGCGTATGGAATATCGTCCCGCCGGGACTCGCCCAGACGAACTCATCCCATTTGTCGGAAAAACCTTCGATGCTGAGGATCTCCATGCTTCACTTCCCCGCGATCAACCTCTGGATGCATTCCTTGAGACTTGTCACCACCTGCCGGACCGTCTTCTCCTCCATCGAAGCATATATCGGCAGCGCGAGGGAATGTCTGAAAGCACGGTATGACGACGGGAATCTCCCGGGCTCGTGACCGAGCATCTCTCGATAGAAAGGCTGGACGTGGACCGAGTAGGTCCCGATCGCGGTCTCAACCCCCTCATTCCGCATTGAAGCTATCAGACTGTCCCTGTCTATACGCGCATCCACCATGGTCACATAGGACTGGTAGGTGTGAAACGTGCCCTCCGGCTCGAGCGGCACGGTGATTTCATCTATCCCGGCGAGCAGCTCATCATAAAGCGCGGCTGCGCGTCTCCTGTCCTCCACCATATCGTCGATATCCGCCATCTGGGTCACACCCAGACAGGCTTCCATCTCGTTCATACGCATATTGTAGCCTGCGAGCACGAATTGGGCTTCGCCGCTTGAGACATCGATCCCGTGGTTGCGAAGCCTTCGCACCATTGTCGCGGCATCGCCGCTGTCGGTAAGCACCATACCACCTTCGCCTGTGGTTACTATCTTCCTCGGGTGGAAGCTTACTGCCGATACCTCGCCGAAAGATCCGCATCGCCGGCCTTTGTACGAGGCGCCAAGGGCACACGCCGAGTCTTCGACAAGAAGCAGATTGCGTTCGGCGCAGATTGCCGCAATGCCGTCGAGGTCTGAGGCCAGCCCGAAGAGATCAACGGGCATTACCGCCCGTGTAGCCGGTGTGATTTCAGCAATCACGGATTCAGGGTCAAGATTGAAGGTCGCCGGGTCTATGTCCGCAAGCACGGGTGTCGCACCGGCGCAAACCACCGCGTTGGCCGTGGCGGGAAACGTGAAATCGGGAAGAAC
>JALGZP010000021.1 GCA_025774845.1 bacterium | reverse complement strand
GATCAATGTTGAAAAACCGGGTCTTCTCGCCCAGAGAGGGGGGACGCCATCAGCCTTTAGAAGTCGCGCGAGATCCTTATCGCGCGCAGCCAGGTATTCCGCTCCCTCCATCACGCGCTTCTTCGATAACCGCATTGGGATCAAGACACCGTCCACCGGTCTGCGAGCTCGCCGAGACTGTCGCTCTGACTTGCGCACATAGATCCTTCTTTATCCCTTTTCAGATGTTAACACTCATCACCCTGCACTTTCTAGTTACCGCAATCCCAGCAACTCGTCAACACGTTTGCACAGTCACTCAGCCGATGATTGTGTTGACATGTGTCCGGGAATCGGATGAGATGAGAATGATGAAAGGGTCGATTGGATGAGTGACAAAACATCGCGAAGAAGTGGAGAGTTGTTTCGCTCGGGGTATTACTGAGCGGAGAGCATTCTGCTTTCCGTGGCTGAAAGCAAGGGAATCAAAAGCGATCTCATCCCCAGGATAGCTACCGGCCTCTGTAGCGGTGTTGCGAGGACATCCGGCATGTGCGGAGCCATAAGCGGTGGGATCCTGGCGATAAGCCTGTTCACCGGAAGATCCTCGCCAGATGAATCTGTAGAGAGTTGTTACGGCCACGTTCGTGACTTGATTGAACGATTCCAGAGCAAGTACGGATCCTCCAACTGTGAAGTACTGACAGGGTGTGACCTCGATACAAGCGAGGGAATGAAGAAGTTTGAGGACAGTAATCTGCTTGGGAAATGCGTGGAGTATGCTGAGGAAGTCACCGGGATAGTTATGGAGATTCTGGATGGGCACGAGCGGCCTGACAACGACACAGATGACAGAATCTGAGACCGAAGCGGTAAGCGAGCTTCTTCAGTCGTCATATACCTGGCTGGGGGAGCACGAGGGGCTCACAGCAGAGCAGACGGATTTTCTGGTGTCACAGAGGGGTTCGGTTGATCACGTCCGACATGAGTCGCAGTCCCAGCTATACCTTGTTGCCCGGGATGGTGGGCGCATCGTTGGAGTGGTTGCAGTCTCAGGCGATTTGATTGCAAAGCTGTACGTAAGTCCGGAGCACACGGGGAAGGGGATAGGACGTATGCTCTACGAAGCGGCTGAGTCAACGATTCGGGCTGGGGGTCACGCCCGCGTGAGACTTGGCGCGTTTCCAACCGCAGTACCCTTCTACGAGCGGATGGGACTTGAGGTCGTGAGTCACAGAACGCCAACCGGGCCGCTTGAGGGGCTGAACATGGCTATGATGGAGAAGCGCCTGGGTGCCAAGGGGTTTGAAGGACCCAAGATTTAGCTTGCAATAGGTAGAGGCAAGTCGTACAGTAGGCACGGTCTCCTTTAAACTAGTACGGTGAGACTAGTAAGGAGGAAGGATGAAGCAAAACATAGAGAGAGCAAACCAGCCCCGCGCTGGTGTTTTTTTAGAATCCCGCAGACCAGTCTTTCCAGGAGAGAAGAACCCATGACCAAGCGAGAAAAAGCTCAGATTATGGACAGCGATGACATCGCGCGAGCGATAACGCGGATTGCACACCAGATCCTTGAAAGAAACCGCGGGGCAAGCGACCTCATACTGGTCGGCATTCGAACCCGGGGAGCACCACTTGCCGAGCGAATCGCGAAGTCGATGGAGTCGATTGAAGGCAGTGAGATCCCCGTCGGCATCCTCGATATCACGCTATACAGGGATGACCTCCAGCTCGTTTCCAAGCAGCCGGTGGTGGGGAAGACCGACATCCCTGCGGGTGTGGACGGAAAGGTCGTGGTCTTGATTGATGATGTTCTCTTTACCGGCAGAACCATACGGGCCGCCATGGATGAGATCATGGATTTCGGCCGGCCTAAGGGGATGCAACTGGCCGTCCTTATAGATAGAGGCCACAGGGAGGTACCCATAAGGGCGGACTACGTCGGTAAGAACGTCCCGACATCGGCGAAAGAGATCATCTCGGTTGCTCTGAAAGAGCATGACGGCGCAGACAAAGTGAGCGTCGAGGAGCTGGTCCAATGAAATTCGAAAGGAAAGATCTTCTCGGACTGGAAGAGCTGTCCCGCGGAGAAATCGAGTTCATCCTTGAAACCGCCGGATCGTTTGTGGAAATCTCCGAGCGACCGATCAAGAAGGTGCCGGTCCTGCGGGGTCTGACCGTTGTCAACCTCTTCAGCGAGCCCTCAACCCGAACAAGAATCTCTTTTGAACTTGCGGAGAAGAGGCTTAGTGCGGACACGGTCAATATCACTGCCTCAAGTTCAAGCGTGGTCAAGGGTGAGACGCTTAAAGACACGGCCAAGAACATCGAAGCCATGAACATCGATATGCTCGTCGTCCGGCACAATGCCCCCGGTGCGCCGCACTACCTGGCCGATGTCCTCCATTGCCCGGTCATAAACGCTGGTGACGGTCCCCACGAACATCCCACGCAGGCACTGCTTGATCTGCTTACAGTCAAACAGAAACGGGGGACGTTCGAAGGTTTGAACGTGACCATAATAGGGGACATATTGCACAGCCGGGTTGCACGGTCGGACATATGGGGTTTCACCAAACTCGGTGCGGCGGTCACGGTCTGCGGTCCTCCGACGCTGATTCCTCCGGATATCGAATCGACGGGTGTCACCGTGTCCTACGACCTCGAAGAGGTAATCCCGAGGTCGGACATACTCATGCTGCTAAGGATCCAAACGGAGCGGCTGAAGGAGTGTTTCTTCCCGAGCATCAGAGAGTACTCGGATTTCTTCGGTCTTGATTCGGCCAAGCTGGAGCGGGCGAAGCCTGACGTCTTGATAATGCATCCCGGGCCGCTGAACAGGGGCGTGGAGATAACCCCGGAAGTCGCGGATGGCCCTCGTTCTGTGATTCTTGACCAGGTGAGGTACGGTCTCGCCGTGAGGATGGCCGTACTCTATCTCTTAAGCGGGGGGGAGCTCAAAAGTGAAGACTCTGATTAAGGGTGGTAGAGTAGTCGATCCGTCTCAGGACCTGGACCAAATATCCGATGTCTTGATCGAAGACGGTGTGGTGGCGCAGATCGCCGGCTCGATCGATGCCGGGGATGCGACAGTGGTCGATGCTAACGGGCTCGTTGTATGTCCGGGTCTTATCGATATGCATGTTCATCTGAGAGAGCCGGGCCGCGAGGATGAGGAGACAATTGCGACCGGTGCACGCGCCGCCATAGCCGGCGGCTTCACATCGATTGCATGTATGCCCAATACCGAACCGGTGATAGAGGGCGATGAAGGTGTGAAGTTCGTTCTTGCAAAGGCGCAGGATGCGAACCTTGCAAGGGTCTACCCGGTCGCCGCGATCAGCAAGGGGCTTAAGGGTGAGACGCTTGCCGAGATAGGGACCGCTATGAAGGCCGGTGCGGTAGGTGTCAGTGATGACGGACGGCCGGTGGAGAGCTCGGCCCTGATGAGAAGAACGCTTGAATATGTAAAGATGTCCGGCGGGCCGGTGTTTGCGCACTGCGAGGATCTTTCGCTGAGTGCCGGCGGGGTCATGAATGAGGGCAGGATGTCCACGCTACTCGGGCTCAAGGGTATGCCGCCGGAAAGTGAATCTGTGATGGTGGCAAGGGATATCATGCTTACCGGGCTCACCCGGTCGAGGCTCCACGTATGCCATGTGTCGACCGGCCGGAGTTTTTCGTTCATAAAGGACGGCAAGACATCGGGTGTAGACGTAACGTGTGAGGTCACCCCTCACCACTTCGCCCTGACGGATGAGGCGGTCCGAACGTATGACACAAATGCCAAGATGAATCCGCCGCTTAGAAGCGAAAGAGATATGGGTGCAGTGAGACAGGCGTTAAGAAGCGGTCTCGTCGATGCCATAGCAACCGATCATGCGCCTCACAGTACGGAAGAGAAAGACCAGGAATTCAACTCCGCACCGTTTGGTGTCGTGGGTCTTGAGACCGCACTGGGTTTGGCATGTACGTGTCTATATCACGAGGGGATCGTTTCGCTTTCCGCTCTCATCCGGCTTATGAGCACAAACCCGGCGGGGATACTCGGGCTTACGCAAGGCACGCTAAAGCAGGGCTCTCCGGGTGACGTAACGGTCTTCGATCCGGATCGCGAGTGGACCGTCGATCCCGCGCGGTTCCAGTCCAAATCCCGGAACAGCCCGTTTTCGGACTGGAAGCTTAAGGGGCGGGCGGTTAGTGTGATAGTGGGGGGCAGGGTGCTTCTGAGGGACGGCGAGTTGAGTTAGGGAGGAGAGCCGAGTATGACGGAACGAGATACCTACTATCTTACCAAGCTGCGAAACGTGAAGAAGGCGCTCGCCAGGAACGGCATTGATGCCTACGTCGTGAAGACTTCCGCGGAGGCCAGAAAGAAAGCCCTGTCCCTGCTGCGGAAGGGTGCTACGGTTGGGATCGGCGGGTCGAGGTCGGCGGAAGAGATCGGTCTGCTGGATGCCCTGAGAAGGGGCAACTACAACCTGTTTGACCAGTATGCCGACCGCCTAAGCGAGAAGGATTCGCTCACAGCGAGAAAGCAGGGCACCCACGCCGACTACTTTGTCTCGGGCACCAACGCGGTCACCGAGACCGGCAAACTGGTGAATATAGATGGTCTGGGAAACAGACTGGCTGCATTCTGCTTCGGCCCTGAGAAGGTGATCATCGTGGTCGGCCGGAACAAGATAGTATCTGACGTGGAAGCCGCAATCGACAGAGTCAGAAACGTGGCAGCGCCGATAAATGCGATACGATTCGGACTCAGCACCCCGTGTGTCAAAACAGGGCGTTGCACCGATTGCAATTCCCCTCAGCGGATCTGCAATCTCACCTTGATTATCGAGAAGCAGAGGACCAAGGGAAGAATGTCGGTTATCCTTGTAAATGAAGATTTGGGGTTTTAGATGTGATGATGCGGTTTCGCCTTGTCTGGATAGTCCTCGCTACAGTAGTCGTGGTGTCATGCGCGTACTACAACATTCTCTGGATGGCCAAGGATGAATACAAGAAGGTGATGTCGGATCCAGAGATCTCTGATTTCTGGGACCCTTATACTCAAGAAGCGGTCACCGGTGAAAACGCCAGACTTCTCACCTCGGTTACCAAGAGGTGCGGGAAGATACTTCTTCTCTATCCCGAGAGCAAATGGGTAGACGACGCATTGCTCCTTATGGGCAACTGCTTCGTTCTCAGGCGTGAATACCTGAGCGCAGTGAGGAAATTCGATGAGCTGGTCAATCTGTATGCGGAAAGTGAGCTGGTAGACCAGGCGAGGTATATGAAAGCATATACGCTGATCCTCCAGGATTCCGAGTTGCAGGCCCTGACCGAGCTTGCCGGCCTCATTGCTGAGAGCGATGACAAACTGATCAGGGAGAAGGCCATCTATCTCCGGGGGCGCGTCCTTCTCCACGATCTGGACTACAAGAATGCCATCACCCATCTTGAGACCTACATGGCCGAGTTTCCGGAGGGAGAAAAATCGGCGCAGGTCAGACTCGATCTCGGTGCAAGCCTGCTTAGAACCGGCAAACCGGAGCAGGCGATCGAGGTTCTCCAGGAGGTTGCAGACAGGACACGTGAGGACGGCCTGGTCGCCGGTCTTCAGATCGCGAGGGCCCACAAGCAGCTGGGTGAGTATGAAACCGCAATATCGATGTTCGAAGACCTTGTCGTGACATCGGAGGAAGATACACTCAAGGCCCGGGCAAGGATGGAGACGGCCGATGTACTTCTCGAACAGGGTAGAACCGACAGTGCGATCTCCATTCTGACTGAAGCGGATAGCCTGCTTCCCGATGGGCAACGGGACCTTAAGTCCGAGATCAACTACACGATCGGCATGATTCACGAGAAGCATCTTGGGGATTTCGATGAGGCCAAGATCGCCTACGTACGGGCCGGTGGTTCTCAGACCGAATTCAGTATCCTCGCCGCGAAGAAGAACAAAGCAATCAATGACATGCGCAAGTACCAGGAATCTCTATCGGATTCGATACCGGACTCACCCGATGAACAGGCAATGAGCAGGTTTATGCTTGCCGAGATCTTCTCTGAGGATCTGGGTCTCAGGGATGAAGCTCTTAAGCAATACAGGAGCATAGCCGACAGCTTCCCCGCCAGCGCGTATGCAGCCAAGTCGATGATCGCAACCGCAACGCTTCTCGAAGCGAGAGAGGATACCGTGGCCCGGGTCTACTATCGCGCGGTGATCGATTCCTTTCCCAACACCGTCTATGCGAATCTGGCTCGAGCCGGCCTCAATCTTCCACTGGCCGATATTGTGATAGAAACACCCCCCGATACGCTCTCACTGTCGGAAATACCGACGGTACCCATTCCCGAGGCGCTCAGGCCTCCCGAACCCGAGATACCGACTGTGGTTCTCCCGGACAGCCTGCGGAAGGACTCGGGCAGGGATTCAGGGACGCACCGGAAGGTCACTCGTCCCGACGATAGACGGTCGAGACGTACGGTGGATCGGATTGTTGACCGGACCTACGAGATCGGGCCGCCGGTGCCAAAAGACCTTAGGGACGTCGACGAGGCCGTCCCTGAAGTGCCCGATCTTCCCCCACACGAGAAGACGAAGTTGGACAGCGCGGTGGGTCGTGAAGGAACCACCGATCCGCCAGTCATCGATACACTTGATACGACTGCCCCTGAGGATTCGCTTGAATCACCCGACACCGAGGGACCCGGCCGATGACATGCTGCTCGATCGCGAAGATCGTGGATAACGAGCAGATCCGTAACGGTTGCTACACAATGAAGCTAGAGGTGCCTTCGATTGCAGGCGGGTGCACCCCCGGGCAGTTCGTGTTACTTCGCGGCCTTGTAGCGGGTTGGCCCTATCTCAGGCGGCCGTTTTCGATCTATTCATCGGACGGAGAAACCAAAGTCGATATCGTATACAAAGTCGTGGGACGGGCGACGTCGATCATGTCAGGGATGGATGCAGGAGAGGAGTTCGATGTTGTCGGACCTTTAGGCAACGGGTTCACGCCGGATGAGACATGCACGCATGCCGTGGCCGTTGCGGGTGGTATAGGAATTCCGCCGCTTGCTTTCTTCTGTCAGAAGTACGTCGATCTCTACGAACACACCACGCTCGTTCTCGGTGCCGCGACGCGTGAGGAACTGCTTGTGCCGGTCGGTCTGGTTGTCCAGGGTGTGAAAATGGCAACTTATACCGAGGATGGATCAAAAGGGTGCCGCGGTACGGCACTTGACGGTCTCGCCGGTGTGATCGGGGAGACGGCCCTGGAAAAGGACGCGGTTCAGGTAATTGCATGCGGACCGCGTGAGATGCTCTCAGAGGTTGCGCACCTTTGCCGGGAGCGCGGTGTGGCCTGTCAGGTGAGTGTTGAGGAGATCATGGCCTGCGGGATCGGTGCCTGTCTTTCGTGCGCCGTGCCCGCTTCAGCGGGTGGGTATCTTCACGCGTGCAAAGACGGGCCGGTTTTCGATAGCAGTGAGATAGACTGGGAGAGGTGGCTTGAAACGTGAACCTTGAAGTCAAGATAGGCGAGACCGTACTGGCGACACCGCTCGTCGGAGCATCAGGCCTCTTCGGTTACGGGAATGAGTACGAGGGACTTCTTGATTTCACCTCTTTCGGCGCGATAGTGACTAAGACCGTGACGCTTAAACCCCGGCAGGGCAATCCGCCGCCAAGAATCGTCGATGTCGGCGTCGGCATAATAAACTCTATAGGGCTTGAAAACGTCGGAAGCAGCGTGTTTCTCGGCGAGGTACTCCCGGCGGTAGACATACCGTGCAAGCTCTTTGTCAGCATTGGTGGTGAAACCCCGGAGGAGTACCGAAAGATCGCCGGTCTCTTTACCGGTAGCGGCCGTGTTGATGCACTTGAAGTCAACGTTTCATGCCCCAACGTTGCACGGGGCGGGATCGCATTCGGAAGTGACCCCGAGAGTACGTACAGGGTGGTCGAAGGTGTGCGGGTGGAGACGGCCTTACCCGTGATCGTGAAAATTCCTCCGCTCGTTGCAGGTTTGGAGGAGGTCTGCCGGGCCGCCTGTGATGCGGGCGCCGATGCCCTGACGATAGCCAACACCTACCCCGCCATGGCAATTGATATCGACCGGGCGAGACCCGTGCTCGGTGGTGTGACGGGTGGGCTCAGCGGGAAAGCGGTAAAATCTATCTCGCTCGCCCTGGTATGGAAAGCGGCTGGGAGCGTGAGCGTCCCCGTGATCGGTGCGGGGGGTATCGAAACGGCAGACGATGCCATTGAGTTCATACTTGCCGGCGCATCTGCATTCCAGATCGGAAGCGTTGTCTTACGGGACATGGGGGCACCCTCGACAATCGTCGAGGGCCTGAGAACGTACATGCAGGGGAAGGGCTATGGCAACCTCCCGGATTTCAAGGGGAAGGCGGCAGGAGAGGAGGACACAGGTGGCGAAGAGTGAGACCCGGATAATCCTCGCTCTTGATTTCGATCGTCTCGATCAAGCTGAGCGCATGGTGGAAATCACGCACGAACATGTTGATGTTTACAAGATCGGTCCGATTCTTTTCACTCGTTTCGGGCCAGGGATAATCGAGTTCGCCAGGAACACCGGCGCAGGAGTCTTTCTAGATCTCAAGTTCCATGACATCCCCAATACCGTCAGAGGAGGTGTGCGCGCAGCCTCATCCCTCGGTGTAAATATGCTTACGATTCACGCCCTTGGGGGGATAGACATGATGCGTGGCGCGCTCGAGGGAGCCGAAGAAGGCTCGAAGACGTTCGGCACCGCGCGCCCGCTGATAATCGGTGTGACGGTACTGACGAGCATGGCCGGCGAGGAGGATACACTTACGCAGGTTCTGAAACTTGCCGGTGATGCGTGTGAGGCGGGGATAGATGGAGTCGTATGTTCGCCGCTCGAGGTCGGTCGTGTCAAGGAAGCACACGGTGACCGGCTTCTCACAGTCGTCCCCGGTATTAGGCTCGGTGGGGACCAAGCAAACGATCAGGCGAGAGTGGGTACGCCCGGCCAGGCCGTGAGGGATGGAGCCGACTTCATGGTCGTCGGCAGAAGCGTGACAGGCTCAAGTGACCCTAAAGAAGCTCTGGCCAGGATCTTAGAGGAGGTCGAGGATGCTTGAAGAGACACGGACATCATCCGGGATCATAGACCTGATGACGAAGTCGGGAGCCCTGCTGTCCGGCCATTTCGAGCTGGCATCGGGTCTCCACAGTGAGAAGTACATCCAGTGTGCTCTCCTGCTTGAGGACCCTTCAAGGGCGGAGAGGGTAGGGCGCGAGCTTGCTCAATCTCTCAAGGATGAAATTGACGGTGTCGATCCATCAGCAGTTGTGAGTCCCGCCCTGGGTGGTGTGGTGATCGGTCATGAGGTGGCCAGGGCACTTGGGTCGAGATCGATCTTCACCGAAAGAGTAAGCGGTAAGATGAGCTTGCGGAGAGGTTTCAGAGTCGAAAAGGGTGAGAAGACTGTCGTGGTTGAGGATGTGACAACCACCGGGGGTTCGATCCGGGAGGTGGTCGATGTGATCTCGAAATGTGGGGGAGAGGTCGTAGGTGTCGGTCTTATCGTGAACAGGGCGAAAGACCTTTCACTCGGAGTTCCGGTTGCCTGTCTCGTCAGGGCGGAGATAGTGAACCACGAACCGAAGAACTGTCCGCTCTGCAAGGCGGGAGTGGCTCTTGTCAAACCCGGGAGCAAGCGGATACAGATGGAGGCACGCTGACCGATGGTCCGGAAGACGAAAAAGGAAAATACGGGTGTCGGTATGTTTGCACAGCTTGCACTTGAGATGGGTGCCGGCAAGGCCAAGATCATAAAGGCATCGACAATCAGATGCGAACCCTGGGTGAGGCTTAAGTGTAAGTTCGGATGCTCCGGGTACAACAAGCGTCTTATGTGTCCACCCCATACGCCCACGCCGGAAGAGATGGGTGATGCGATTGCCTGTTACAAGCAGGCTGTACTCATCCATGCCAGTGACAACGACATAATAAATGAGATAATTCCCCATCTGGAACGTAAGATCTTCCTGGCCGGCTACTACAAGGCTCTGGGTCTCGGATCCGGTCCCTGTTACCTTTGCAGCAAGTGTGACACCAAGACCCGTTGCAAGCATCCATACCTGGCGAGACCGTCAATGGAGTCCTGCGGTATAGATGTGTTTCACACCGCGCGGACCAACGGATTCAACATTGAGGTCGTTAGAACACAAAAGCAAAAGGGCGACTACTTCGGAGTCGTTCTTATCGATTGAGAGGTCTTGATGTTGAGGGCGGGTTCGCTCAGGCTGGGCAGTATCAAGTCAATCGAGATAAACGTCAACGTCACTTGGCTCGTCGTTTTTGGACTCCTTGTCTACTGGCTCCGAAACGGCTACGTACTGGAGAAGGCCCCGGACCTCGGGCTCATAACAAGCTGGGTGGTGAGCGCTGTAGGTGCGCTTGTCCTCTTTGCGTCGGTCCTCTCGCACGAGCTTTCCCACTCGCTCGTCGCTTTGAGAAACGGTCTTCCGATACGGAGGATCACGCTCTTCATCTTCGGTGGGGTTGCTCACATGGAAAAGGAGCCTGCCAGTCCCGGTGTGGAATTCAGGATGGCGATAGCCGGCCCGCTCGCCAGTCTTGCGATCGCGGCCGTCTTTGCATTCCTGAGATTCGTTGTCCTCAAGGGCATCCCCGGTACGGCACCCTGGCTGATCGCCGAGTACGCCGCCTACGCAAACATGGTTCTTGCCGGTTTCAACCTGGTACCCGGTTATCCACTTGATGGTGGCAGGGTCTTAAGGGCGATTCTCTGGAAGGTGACCGGAAGTTTCGTTAAGGCGACTACGATTGCCGCCGCGATCGGCAGAGTCTTCGGGCTCGGGCTCGTATTTATCGGGGTTACACTTAGTGTTGCACTGGAGGCGCCGGCGTTTCTTTGGCCTGCGCTTATCGGTACTTTTCTCGAAAGACTCGCCTATATCAGTTCCCGGCGGACCCGGATGATGCATGATCGTCGTCGGGCGGAGGTCCCGGTGGCCGGGGTCGTCTCAATGACTCCTTATCCTGAATACTACGGGGACCCCGACGGCTGGAACGCGAAGAGCTGACTACTCACCTGCAATCGTCATCTCACGTACCACGAATGTCGGGGAGCCGATTCTGCCGAAGAAGCGGAGATCGGATGCCACAGCTTCCATGTCCTTGAGCATATCGAGAAGGTTTCCGGCGATGGTTACGCCGTGAACGGGGTGGCTTATTTTGCCGTCCTTGATCCACAAACCCTCGGCGCCCCGGGAGAAGTCACCCGTGGTGATGTTCACCCCGAATCCCAGCAAGTTGGTCACCATAAGGCCGTTTTCGATCTGGCCTATGACATCGTCCCTTGGAGTCTTACCGGGTATAAGATAGAAGTTGTTGGCTCCAACGGAAGGTATGGAGGCGAAACCTCTGCTTGCATTCCCGGTCGGTTCTGCACCGGCCTTCCTTGCCGACCGGTAGTCGTAGAAATATGACTTCACGGTACCCTTGTCGATTGCAAGGGTCCTTCTTGTAGGAGTACCTTCGGAATCAAATGGCCGTGAGCCTATTCGCCGGGCCATCTGGCCGTCATCGACCAGGCTTGCAGAATCGGATCCGACTTTCTGCCCGATCCTGTCCTTGAGGAAGGACATGCCCTGGATTATTCGCTCGCCGTCAAGGCTATCGAATATGTTGGCCACAACCTGGCTTCCGGTCCTCTGGTCGAAGACCACTGCCGCCTTCTGCGTTGGGACGGTGCTGGCACCCAGCATCGATACAGCCCTCTGGGCCGCTATACTTCCAACGGCGGCAGCAGGTTCAAGATCCGACAGGAACCGCTCCGCCGAAAGCCAGATGCCCATCCTCTTCTCACCGCCGTCTTCCGCAACCGGAACGCAGGTGAGGTCTACGTGTGTACCTTCGCGGACGATCGGGTCTGTCCCGACCCGCGCCAGGATCACCCTTCCTTTCTGGTCGCTGTAGGACGTGCCGTACGTATACTTGATTCTCTTGTCGTGGTCATAAGCGGCCTGCTCGCAGGCAAGAGCCATGTCGGTCTTGGCACTCAACGGTGTATCGTCCAGCTCGGGATCGTTGAGATCCAGGTCGGGAAACTCGGTCCGGCCGAACTCGGGTATGCCGGCATCGGGATCGGGTGTAGCCGTCCGGGCGAAGGCGAGAGACCGCTCGATGAGGTTATCGATGGAAGCCGCCGAGAAATCCGTCGTGAATCCGAAACCCAGTGACTTGTTGATGAAGGTTCTTATACCCAGACCCCTGAAGTCCGCGCGTTCAATGCTTTCGACTTCGCCCTGTCTCACCTTGACGGTGAGTTCATGCCCTACCTCCATCATGCAGTCGCATTCGTCGGCACCCAGCTTGCCGGCTTTGCGCGTCACGTCGGCTGCAAGTTCAGTGTAATCCATCTCTAAGACCTGGTTCCTCCGACAGTGATCTCCGAGAGTTTGACCGTTGGAACGCCGTTCCCGACCGGCATCGCCTGCCCGGCCTTGCCGCAGGTTCCCCCGCCGGGATCATATTCGAAATCGTTTCCGACCATCTCGATCTTCTTTAGAACCTCTGCTCCGTTCCCGATGAGATTGGCGCCTCTGACGGGTGCTCCGACTTTCCCGTCTTCTATCAGGTAGCCCTCCATCACTTCGAAAACGAAATTGCCGCTTGCGATATCGACCTGGCCGCCACCGATCCGTTTGGCATAGAAACCCTGCTTGACGGACTCAATTATCTCCTCGGGTGGAGTGTCGCCCGGCTGCATGAACGTGTTTGTCATCCTGACAACCGGCATGTACTTGTAGGACTGTCGTCTTCCGTTACCGGTTGATGCGCTGTTCATCAATCTGCCGTTGAGTCTGTCAAAAAGGAAACCCTTGAGTATCCCTTTCTCAACCAGCACGGTACGTCCGCCGGGGGTCCCTTCATCGTCGACATTGATGGTTCCCCTCAGGCCCGGGATTGTGGAGTCATCAACGATCGTGCATGTCTCGGTCGCAATCTTCTCACCGATCCTTCCGGTGAAAAGCGATGTCTTCTTCCTTATGAAATCCCCCTCAAAGCCATGTCCGATGGCCTCATGGAGGAGCACACCGCCTCTTCCTCTTCCAAGTACAAGCACCATCTTGCCTGCGGGTGCTTCCTGTGCATCGAGAAGACCGACCGCCTGCCGTGCCGCGTCCAGGGCACAGTCCTGCTGTGTCTCCCTCTCAAATATCTCATAACCCACAGTTCCGCTTAGGGACCTGAAGCCTCTCTGCCTCAACCCCTTCGCCTCCGCCACGGTCGTAATCCTCAGCGAAGTCAGAATCTGCCGGTCACTGACGTTGATGCCCTCGGAATTCGCGATGACGAACGACTTGTCGGAGTCCATCACACCGATAAGTACTTCGCTTATCCGGCTATCGTAATCTCTCGCCGCTTGATCGGCCGACTGCGCGGTCTCAATCTTGTCGGCTGCCTCGACTTCAATGGGAAATATCCTCGTGGCCGAACGGGGCTCGGCCCGGGTGAGGGCCCCGAGCTCAACGGCGACTGGTTTGTCACCTCCGGTGGCGATCTCAGCTGCCATCCTGGCTGCCTCGATCAGGCTTACGGGATCAAGGTCGTCAGTATAAGCGTAGCCGATCTTCTCACCGGATATAGCTCTAATTCCTGCGCCCGCCGTTATCCCTCTTGAGGCTTCACGGACGATCTGCGCCTCGAGTTGAACCGTATCGGTGGTTCTTCGCTCGAGATAGACTTCGGCGAACTCAGCACCCTTTGCCAGGGTTGCGGCGATGACCCGTTCGAGGTCTTCCTTATCTGGAAAGCCTGTTGGATTGTCTGTCATAAGTGCTCCAAAGAAGAAATGCATACCACTTCGGCGCATGGTTTGTCAAGTCGATCGCGGCTGCGCGCCGCTCGGGCGTTCTGTAGACATTCGTCAAAGAGCAGCAGATCCGGGTTTGCGGTGAATCCAATATACCCTGTGGGAATCTAAAGAAACGGGCTTCCTGCATGGGACGAGATCCCGCACGGGTTTGACCTAAGAAAACCGGATAGAAGCGTAAGCGCCCCTGGGCTCAGCCGTGTAGGACACGTTCCGAAGGTGGGGAGCCCGCCTTTTTATCTGAAATCTCCAAAGACGGTGAAACCTCCCAGCAAAAAGGTAATCATAATAGTGACCGATCAAAAAGGTTGGTCACTAAGTGCTTCATGTGGGGTTGACAGGCAATGTGAGGAGTACCAAGAGCAACTCATGTGCATTGGCTTCGCCCAGTGGCCTTACGGAGTCTATTCGGGTCGCGCCGAAACTCCCGGTGTCTGACAGAGAAGCGAGGCGCTGGGCGAAGTCACCTCACACTCGAGCATTCTTGGCCTCAGGATTATGATTATCTCATTCTCAACCCACCGATCTTGAAACGGACTTGACTCTGACGGAATCGCAGTAGTAGATATAAGACTTGAAGGTGTCCACTGACGGTGGGCGTAACTCGGGATATGCAGCAGGGACGGGGGATTGCGATGGCCGGTCTTAAGTCAAAGCAACAGAAATCTCTTAATGAGAGGTTCGAAAGCCGCGTAAGTTACGACAGGCTCGAACGCAAACTTTACAGCCACGACATAGCGGTGATGCCGGGGCTCTTCAAACCACTTGTCGGCAGTACGATCCCGGATGCTGTTGTGCTGGCCGAGACTGAGGAGGATCTGGTTTACCTGGCCCGGTGGGCCGGAGATCACCGAATTCCCCTTACGCCTCGCGGTAAGGCTACCTCGGGCTATGGCGGGGTGCTGCCGGTAAAGAACGGCGTCGTGGTTGACACCTACCTTATGAACAAGGTTGTCCGGTTCGATCCGGCGGCTGAGACCGTGACGGTCCAGGCCGGTATGATCTGGGAGAAGCTCGATAAGGAACTGGCAAAGCACGGGCATACGCTGCGTCTCTACCCAACAAGCTACCCGGCATCGACCGTCGCAGGGTGGCTGGCTCAGGGTGGGGCTGGTATAGGGTCATATGAGGCCGGGTGGTTCAGAGACAATGTGGTGAGCGCCAGAGTGGTGCTTCCCGACGGCTCGGTCAAGGAGTTCACCGGAAGCGACCTCGATCTTGTGGCCGATGCCGAGGGGACAACGGGTATCATAAGTGAAGTCACGATCCGGGTACGGCCGCTTGAGGACCTGGACGTCATCGCGATCGGATGTCCCGGTGCGCATGACCTGCAGCAACTCATCGAGACCATCGTCGCCGAACAGCTTCCGATCTGGTCTATGGTATTCATAAATCCCCGGATGGCTGAGCTTAAGAACAAGGCCCCGCTGAGATTGCATCACGGTAAGCCCGCGGAAGAGCGGGTGTTGTTGCCCGCTTCATTCATTACGACGCTGGCCTTCAAGGCCGCCGATCGAGAAACGATTGTGTCGAAACTCACGGAACTTCTCAAACCCTGCGCGGGTGAGATCCTGAGCGACCGTATAGCCCAGCATGAATGGGAGCAGCGCTTCAACCTGATGGTTGTAAAACGCCTGGGCCCAAGCTTAGTGCCTGCCGAGGTTGTCGTTCCGCTTTCCACGCTTGGTGAGGTGATGACCGAGATAGAGCGTAAGGTGGATCAGCCCATTGTAAAAGAGGGCGTGATCATACGCGAGGGTGCGGGTGGTGAGCCCGAAGCGGTGATACTTGGTTTCATACCAAGTGACGAGCGCAAGTTCAGCTACAACTTTGTCTTTGGCCTGGTCATGACCATCATCAATATCGCTGTGAAACATGGTGGCCGGCCGTATTCCACCGGGCTCTATTTCGCCAAGAAGGCCAAAACGGTCCTGGGGGAGGAGCGGGTCCGCCGGCTCAAGGCCTACAAGGCCAAGATCGACCCGAAGACGTTGCTCAATCCCGGCAAAGTGATCGGAAACGGAATCATTGGAACGGCTCTCAACCTGGCGAGTGCCTTCGAGCCGTTGATTCGCCCCTTCGGGAATTACGTCATAACCGAAGTGGGGGAGAGACCTTCGGGACCGGTGGGGGATATCCCGGCGGATGTGGCCTGGTATGCCTACAGCTGCTCCCAGTGCGGTTACTGTGTAGAGGAGTGTGATCAGTTCTACGGAAGGGGATGGGAAAGCCAGAGCCCGCGAGGTAAATGGTACTGGCTCCGTGAACACATGGCTGGGCGGGAAAAATGGAACCAGTTCATGGTCGACACCATCATCGCGTGTACCACGTGCGAGCTTTGTAACAGCCGGTGTTCGACAAGTCTTCCTATAGAAACGTCGTGGCTCAAGCTAAGGGGCGAGCTCATACACGAACAGAAGCGTATGACCTTCCCGCCATTTGAGATGATGACCGCCGCACTTCAGAAGGAAGGAGATATCTGGGCAGGCTACCGGAAGGATCGTGCAGCCTGGTTCCCGGAAGACCTTTCAGACAAACACGGGCCGGGGGCGAAATCAGACACTGTCTACTTCGCCGGCTGTACTGCAAGCTACGTCGAGCACGACATAGGCATGGCGGCCGTCCGGTTGCTCGATGCCGCCGGTGTTGACTTCACATACCTCGGGGAGAAAGAGACCTGCTGTGGGACCCCGATGCTTGTTGCTGGCAAGTGGGATGTGTTTGCAGATACAGTGAAGAGGAATATCAACGCCGTCAAGGAGGCGGGTGCAGACACCGTTGTAACTTCGTGCCCTGCCTGCGACATGATGTGGCGGCACGTCTACGCGGAGTGGGCCGACAAACTCGGGATCGAATACAACATCAAGACCAGGCACTACTCTGAGATAGTAAGCGAGAAGATTAAGGCAGGCGAATTTAAGTTTCCGGATAACGGCAAGGAGCGCGTCAAGGTAACCTGGCATGACTCATGTCACATCGGGCGGGTTTCGGGTGTCTATGATCCCCCGCGCGATCTCATACGTGCGATCCCGGGCGTGGACTTTGTCGAGATGAGTCACAACCGGGAGGAGGCACACTGTTGCGGCAGCGTCCTCACCCTGATCAAGGATCCACCCGTGGCCGCGGATGTCGGTAAGGTGAAGCTCGACGAAGCGGTGGAAGCGGGTGCTGAAAAGGTGTTGGCGCTATGCCCGTGCTGTGAGTTCCAGCTGAGGGTGAGTGCGACCAAGAAGAATGTGCCCGTTGAAGTTGTTGACCTGGCAAGGTTTGCCGCTTCGGCCCTGGGACACGACTTTCCCGATCCACACCCCGAGGTCGAGAAGCAATGGGCGGTGTTTGAGGCGATGATAGCCTTGATGACACCACAGGGCTTTGCCGATCTCATGGGGACGATGTGGCCGGAGCTCCTGGATGCGATGCCGCTCGGTATGGGCGGTATGATGCGCGCCATGGGTAAGATTCCCGGTGCCCTGAACCTTATGATACCGATGTTCCCGGTCCTCTTTCCGAGATTGCTGCCCAGGATGATGCCGGCCGTGATGCCGACTATGCTGGATCGTGTGGCCGAGCGTATTCCCATGCCCGACTACATGAAGGAGCAGATGCCGGAGTTGATGCCGAAGGTGATGGAAAACCTCATGCCTCACATGATCGGCGATGTTGTGCCTCTGGTAACACAGCCGATGATAGACTACCTGAAAGGCAAATCTCCTGTATCGGGTTCTTGATCAGGTGGCCCGGACATCCTTGAAAACGATCGCTACACCGGAGATATCGGCGTTGCCTCCAGAGATACGCGCAACGCTATAGGCGATCGGTTTCCGCCCGGAGTCCTTCGAGATCAATATGGCCTGGCCTGTCACCCGCGGTGTGTCGTCCTCTTCCGCGACGGTTGCCAGGATACGACCGGGTGTCTCCTCGGTCTCGTCTGTTTCGAACCGGAGCACCTCGCTGATGTTCTTTCCGAGAGCTTCGCATTCCGCGCAACCGGTGAAACCGAGTGCGGCCTCATTTACGAGGAGCACAGTCCCCGTGAGATCCGCGACGATCACCCCGTCATCGATTGCACACAAGGCCTTTACCAGGCGTTCCCTTTCCGCGGAGAGTCCTTCACCCGACAGTTTGCGTTCGGTCATGTCGGTATCGGACCCTCTGTATCCGAGCAGTTCGCCGCTCTCGTCGAGGACGGGCACGCCACTGGTTGAAAGCCACACGGTCTTGCCATTCTTGTGCAGATTCCGGTTGGTGAAGTCACTGAAAGGTTTCTTGGTCAGGAATGTATCGAACGCAGCCTTTTCCAACCGTTCTTTATCTTCGGGGTGGAAGAAATCGGTGAAGCACTTGCCGAGGACTTCCTGCACCGTGAATCCCAGGATCTTCTCCACAACCGGGCTTGAGTAGGTATACGTCCCGCTGGCATCCACCTCCCAGATCCACTCAGATGCATTCTCCGCGATATCGCTGAATCGCTGCTCACTCTTCCGGAGCGCTTTCTCTGCGCGCTTGCGTTCCGTGATATCCCTCAATGTTATGATAAGTGACTTGGGGCCACCGGCCGCATCCTTTATCACGGCGGCGTCGACCTCGGCCGAGAACCGGGTCTTGTCTTTTCGCATCACTTCATATTCCGTGCTTCTTACGAATCCCTGCTTGAGAACCATCTTGAGGTTTGCCATTGCCCGCTGGTGCTCGGTAGGGACCATCAACTCGAATCCGTTCCGTCCGACCAGGTCCTCGGCACAACTATAGCCGAAGAGCTCAACAGTGCGATTCGATACCTGCATGATGTTTGCCTGAAGGTCTGTTACAATCACCGCGTCCGTCGTCGCCCGGACGAGGGTCTCGTACATCTCCTCCGACTCTTTGAGCACGGCCCCCGCCATCTTGCTTTCGGTGATGTCCCCCATAATACCCGTGAGCCCCTCGATGTGTCCCTCATCGTTGACCGGGCGGCACGAGACATGCACGAAGTGCGTCGAACCGTTCTTGTCGATGACACGGAACTCGTAAGGCGTGTTGTGGGTTGAGAAACTGCGTTCGAATGCGACCAGCAGTCCGGGCGCGTCGTCGGGATGGACGAACCAGTTGAATGGTTGACCGATGATCTCGGGTGGCCGGAACCCCAGTATTCGTTCGACGACCGGACTCACATAGGTGAAGCGGCCCTGGGTGTCCAGAGTGAAGATAATTTCGTTTATGTTCTCAACGAGCGACCGGTGTTGCTCTTCGGACCTTCTGAGGGCCTGCTCTGCGAGCTTGCGTTCGGTGATATCGAGTATCGCACACTGTATGGCCGGCTCGCCTTCGTAGGTGACCAGATTGGAGTGCACCTCGGCCCACCAGGTGGTGCCATCTTTTCTAAAGGCCCTGATCTCATAGTGGTCAGGCACATCCTTGCCGGCCAGCCGCGATGCATATCGCTCCCACACGCGTTCCCGGCACTCGGGATGCACGACTGCCTTCACGCGCTCAGGTCCTGACGCAAGGATCTCCTCCACTGAACAACCCATGATCTTTGCCAGCACCTCGTTCGCAAAGACAACACGCATATCCTGAATCACTACGATGCCCTGGAGTGACTGTTCCACGAGATTTCGGTATTTCGCCTCAGATTCCCGACGGCCCATCTCGGCCTGCTTCAAATTCGTCAGATCCATCGTTATCGCGACTGCCCCGCTGATCTCGCCGTCGGCCTCTCGAACAGGATATGCCTTTATCAGCCGCACATCTCCTTTGTGACTGGTCATCTCCCTCGACTTCGGTTCGCATGTTTTAAGGGCTTCCATGACCGGGCATCCGGTGCAAGGCTGACTGCGCTGGTGCCAGACCTCGTAGCAGTGGCGTCCGGCCAGTTCATTGACCGAGAGGCCCGCAGTGTCACGTGCCGCCTTGTTCGCCCACAGTATCGTCAGATCCCTGTCGTGGTGCACCACGAGCTCTGCAATGCAATCCAGCACATTTATGCTCTCTTCTACCCGTGTGAGAGCATCGGTAAGATTATTCAAGAGCTGGGTATCAACCCGGTCGTTCTCTGTCATTTCGCGTGCCCCCGCTGTGTGGAGTCAGCTCGCCGGTGACTACAGGTAGTCCAGGGCTGCTCCTGTGCCTGAAGGTGCCCGGGATCGGGTTCCCGGACCGCAAGTTATCGTTTTCCCCATAATGCTTTTCGACAACTGAGCGCATCACCTTTAGCCCTTGGAGTCCTTGGGGTCAGAGCTCGAAAATTGCGCGCAGTGGGATCGGCCACGCAATTTTCGAGCTCTGACCCCCAGCTTCCCGCGGGCCCGCGCGGTTTGACTTGGGGGGATGTTGGTGGTACAATAGATGTATGAGATTGTGCCGTTTTTTTATTATCCTATTGATCTGTATGGCGATTCCCCAGGTAATTGCCTGCTACGAACTCACGCTCAGTGACCCTCAGGGCGATGATTACGGCCCCGGGACGTATCTTTATCCTCTTGATCCCGTATTCACGGCCGGGTCATTCGATATGACAAGGCTCACCGTACGGACGGTTGGCTCAGACGTGAGATTTGAGATCGAGGTGGCCGGTCAGATCGAGGATCCATGGGGTTCGGGGGCGGGGTTTTCGCTTCAAAGCGTTGATATCTATATAGATACAGATGGACTGACGGGGTCCGGCTCGACGGTATCTCTCGACCGGAGAAACGTCGAATTCTCATCTTCAAGCGGGTGGGAATATGTTGTCTGGTGTGCACCCCCGTTTGATGGTTTCCAGCCCCATGTCGTAGATGCCGCCGGCAACACATATTACTCGGGGATCACGGTGAGCGCCGATCAGGGCGATGACGTGATCACGATAGACGTACCCAGGAGCACAATCGGCACACCGGGCACAAGCTGGCGCTACACGGCCCTGATGTTGAGTCAGAACGGCTACGAGCAGGGAAGAATCCGGCCGGTGGTTGAGAATGTCGGCCAGTGGGTACTCGGGGGCGGGGACAACGGGCAGTGGGATTCGAACGTGGTCGATCTGGTCGCAGAGACCGGGGTAAACCAGGAAGCCCTGCTCGGCAACTACGATCCTGCGTCAGGCTGGCAACCCATACTGATAAACCGTGTCGATTCCAGCCCACCGGTCATTTCACATGTGCCGCCGGCATCCTGGGAAGCACATATACCGCTTGTCGTAGCGGCCGATATCGACGACGACGTGGTTGTCGGGGCGAGCCTGTTTTACCGGGTCCCGGGTGGGGCATATGGTGAAGTCGTGATGCACCGGAAAACGGGAATCGAGTGGGATGTGACCATACCCGGATCGGGGATAGATGTGGTCGGGCTCGAGTACTACCTCTTCGCAACGGATGCTACCAACCCGGGAACGCTCCCGGATTCATCAAGCCCGTTCACGGTAACCATAACCCCGGATGTAACGTCTCCCGGTATAGACGGTCTCAGTGCCACGCCATCGCCGTTCTCACCCAATGACGACGGTTTCAAGGACTCCACGCTCGTCACGGTGCGGCTGAGTGAGCCCGGCCATGTGTGGCTCGAGGTCTGTGATTCGCTCGATGTGAGTGTGAAGGTACTCGCCGACAGCAGTTTTGCCGAAAGCACGCTGGTCGTGCCCTGGGATGGGACAGATCAACCGGGTGATCCGATGATGGATGGCAGTTACACGGTGCATGCTACATGCCGGGACATCGCCGGGTGGCCGAGCCTGCCCGAATCCACTCTTGTTGAGATTAACAGGACTATGCCCGCGAGGAGACTCGATGCGATCCTCCTCTTCCACGCTAACCAGAATCTTGTTCCATACGGCAAGGCGGCCAATCGAGCCTGCTACAAGGGTGTCCTCAACACGCTGCGTGCTCATCCCACGCTCAAGTTTGTGATTCATTTCTCGGGGTGTCTTATCAGCGACCTCATGTGGTCCGATCCTGAGACGATAGAAATACTCCTCGAGGGCATCGCTGACGGCCAGTTTGAGATAATCGGCAGCACCTACATCCAGAACATCATTTACTCCACGCGAAGTTTTGCTGATGACTTCCAGTTCAACCATCACCAGATAGCCATACACAAGGACCAGATCGAAGATGTCCTCGGTGTCTCACCGGTCAGCTTCTGGAACCCCGAGCGTGTCTGGACCCAGAACATAGTGAAGCTCCTGACCGATAACGGTTATGAAAACGTGCAGATCGAGGATCACATTCTCTGGGACAGCGGCATCACGGGTAGCGAGTACGCAGTACGAACGACGACCTACCAGGGTAAGTCCGTCAATGTTTTCACCGATGATAAGGATTTTGAGGGCAGGGTAAACGGCGCCATCGATAGCGGTGACACGTCAAACGTGATGTGGTTCCTCAGAGGTCTATACGATGAGGATACCGCTGACCGGTATGCCGTCTGCTATCACGAAGATATGGAAGCAACCGGTCTCTGGGATTACGAGGGGGGAGAGGATCCGGTGATCGATTTTTCCAACCTCGATAAGTTGCTGACCGCATTTGAAGGTGATCCGAGGATAAAGATCACGACCTACAGCGAATTCATGAACGATCATGTACCCTATGAAGACATCACACCGGTGGTTGACGGTGCGGCCGTATGGATGGGAGAGGATGCCTGGTTTGTGGAAAACGCAGAGCCCAGCGCCGAAGCATACCGTCAGTTCTTCGATACGATCAGGGACACACTCAATGCAATTCACTCAAGTTTCATCTCGCATGCGCCGGATACGCTTCCTGCACGGATCCTCATCGATCACGCCTGGTTCACTTTGATTGCCCACCAGTATGAGTTTGCAGTTCACGGCTATGGAGGCATCAGCGGCACCACACAGTGGGAACTTGCCCGGACTGCTCTCGTAAGTGCCCGGGCCGCAAGGGAAGCCATGCTTGGTGTGGAGGGGGTGAAGGTCGAAGACATAAATGATGACGGTATAGATGAGATCGTATTTGTGACCTCAGGTGATCTCTACGTGCTTTCGACCTACGGTGGGAGACTGCTTTACTGGTTCGACTTGGAGACCGGGGAAGAGTTGGTCGGCAATGAGAACTTCATGCGGACTTACGGGGAACCATACACAAACGACAATGCTTACGCCCCGGCTGTGGAGGGATGCGACGCCTATCCCTGGCTTTGCGGCAACATGATAATCCCCGAAATCCACACCTGGGTGTATGAAGCAAGAAGGCGTTGCTTCAACGATTCGGTCTGGATCGACGGCCAGTCAGCAGGCTCGCTCGTCAACATGGTTTTAGGCTATACGTTGGATTCGACGTTCGTTGATTTTTACTACAACCTGGGTGATATCTCGATCACGAAGCGGGTCAGCCCCTCACTCCATTCGGTGGGCATTGAATATACGCTGACTTCAAGTTCCTCCCAGACCACGACAGTCGAGCTGGAAATCGAAAACGGTCTTTCCCCGGGTTGTCTTGAAGTCACACTGAAAGGCCGTGACCTCCTCAAGTACTGGGACGGCAGCGATACCTCAACGGTCTTCACGAGCTCGATGCGCGGTGTCACGAATGTTCAGAGCGGCAATGGCCTCCTCTTCGATTTCACGGACCCGCCGGCATCGATCAGCGGTGAGGAGGACATCTTCGGGCTTGAGTTAAACCCACGCTGGAGCGTTGAGATACCACCCTTTGGTAGCGACGTGATCTCGATGAACCTGGATATGGCGTGGTTCTCGGGTATCGATAGCCCCGATGAGGAAGCACCTCAGGGTGGGCTCCTGATCTTCCCGAATCCTTCGAGAGGATCGGTCGCTCTACGTCCATCGGTAGCCCGCACCGGGAGTGCCGAAGCCAGGATATACGATCTCTCGGGAAGGCTTGTACGACGAGTTGTCACCTCGGGTTCGGTAGGTCCGCCAACGCTCTCATGGGACGGTCTCAACCATACAGGCCACCCTGTCGCCGACGGCATCTACTTCGTGCATGTATCCTCCGGCGGCTCGGTCTTCGAAGGCAAGGTAGTTCTCCTCAAATAGCGTTGAGTCGCGCGCTGCTGCGCCTTTCGGTCCGCTTGCTCAGAAAAGGCATTCGCTTGCGTCCCGAAAGGCTTCGCCGACGCTACTGCCTCATGACTTCGCTTGACAGTGCCGGTTTCGCCGTGTTTACTACCCACAAGGCGTTAGCACCAAACAAGGATCTTTGACGATTGCTCACACTCATCTTCGTAGCCGTGATCTTCGTCTGCTCCTACGCAGTCCTCGCCTTCCAGAAAGAGAAAAGGGCAAGGGTTGTCTGGGCGGGGATCGTGGTGTTTGCCGTCTTCAACTACACGCTTGCCCCCGAGCCCTTCTGGGAGAACATCCTCGCACCGCTTCGTGACGTCAACTGGAACGTTATCGGTATCTTCGTGGGCACGTTTCTCGTGGCGGAGAGTTTTACGGTCTCACGCGTGCCACGGCGGCTCGCCAATGCGCTTGTCCGGCGGGCCGGATCGGTCGGAACGGCGATCGTCCTGGTTGCAGCGCTTTCGGGTCTGCTCTCGGCGTTCGTCGAAAACGTTGCCACTGTTCTTATCCTGGCACCAATCGCCCTTGAGATGGCAAAGCGCCTCAAGGTCTCCCCGGTACCGTTCCTGATCTCGATCGCCATCTCTTCAAACCTCCAGGGGACAGCCACGCTGATTGGCGATCCACCGAGCATGATACTCGCCGCTCACATGAAACTCGACTTCAACGACTTCTTCGTCCTGGCGGGCAAGCCCGGTATCTTCTTTGCCGTCGAGATCGGCGCCGTCGCCTCGCTCATCGTGCTCTACCTCATGTTCAGACGGTACAAACAGCCTGTGACGGCGCCCGAGGCCGTAACCGTCAAAAGCTGGGTACCGACCTATCTTCTTATCGGAATGATCGTTGCGCTTGCCGTATCCCCGCTTTTCGATCCCGAGTTTAGGTTCCTCGCCGGTGCTGTCTGTGTGGTCTTCGGTGTGGTTGCGAGATGGTGGGAGCGGAAGTTCTCAGACGCAGCCAAGTTGACCTATGTTAGAGAGACACTCCGCCGGATCGACTGGGATACCACATTCTTCCTGATCGGTATTTTCGTCTTCGTCGGCGTCCTTGCGCGTGCAGGGCTCCTTGAGAGACTGGCCGAAGCCGCCCAGGGGCTCATCGGCTCGAATGTTTTCCTGGGCTTCAATCTCGTAGTCTGGACATCAATCGCAGTATCGGCCTTTGTCGACAATGTCCCCTACATAACGGCGATGCTTCCCGTCACGTCGATGCTGGCTGCGAAAATGGGGCTATCCACCTATCTCCTGCCATTCGGTCTCCTGATGGGAAGTTGCCTCGGTGGAAACATCACCCCGATCGGAGCCGCCGCCAATATAGTCGCAGTCGGCTATCTTGCCAGGTACGGGCACAAGACCTCATTTGGCGAGTTCGTGAAGATCGGGCTCCCATTCACCCTTGCGGCCACAATTGCGGGTTCCGCCTTCATCTGGCTCGTGTGGCACTAGTCTCGGGGCTTTAGGCTTTGACTTGTAAAGCCCCGTTAAGTAAACTCTTATGGTACATATCCTAAACGCCGAATAGGGATAAGAAGGAACTTTCAGGAGGGCGTATGTATAATATTTGTGTTGCAGGAACGGGTTATGTTGGGCTCGTGACGGGTGCCTGCCTGGCCGACTTCGGCAATGTGGTCAGGTGTGTGGACATCGACGAATCGAAGATCTCCAGCCTTGAAAACTCGGAGGTACCGTTTTACGAGCCGGGTCTCCAGGAGATCGTCAAGCGAAACGTCGAGCGGGGAAGGCTTTCGTTCTCGACTGATGTCAATACGGGGATCGAGGAATCCACGGTCATATTTGTCGCCGTCGGTACTCCGATGAGCGATGAGGGGCAGGCGGATCTCTCGTATGTCGAGATGGTTGCAAAGAGTGTCGGTGAGCATCTCAACGGCTACAAGATAGTCGTAATGAAGAGCACGGTACCTGCCGGAACGTGTGATCTGGTCCAGGGCATAATTGAGATAACCTCGACCAGCGGGCATGATTTCGATGTTGTCTCGAACCCCGAGTTTTTGCGTGAGGGTTCGGCGATTGAGGATTTCATGAAGCCGGACAGGATCGTACTCGGTGCTTCGACCGAACGGGCACTCAAGGTGATGACGGAGATCTACCGTCCGCTGATCCTTGAAAATACTCCGGTGGTTGATACGGATGTGAAGACATCCGAAATGATCAAGTATGCTTCCAATGCTTTTCTGGCAACCAAGATCTCTTTCATAAATGAAATCGCAAGCATATGCGAGAGGATCCATGCAGATGTATCGGTCGTCTCCCGGGCGATGGGGCTCGATGAGAGGATCGGGCCCAAGTTCCTGCGTGCGGGCGCCGGCTACGGCGGATCATGCTTCCCGAAGGATACCCGGGCGCTCGTTAAGACTGCCGAGGCCGCGGGCTACGACTTGAGAATTGTAAAAGCTGCGATCACGGTTAACGACGAGCAGCGGCGCAATATGGTAGCAAAGATCGATGAAGCCATGGGTGGTGTCAAAGGCAAGACGATCGCCATTCTCGGCTTCGCATTCAAACCGGACACGGACGACTTGAGAGAGGCGCCGGCGATCGATATGGCCAAGGATCTTCAGCGGATGGGCGCTGCGCTTACGGGTTACGATCCCGTTGCGATGGAGGAGGCAAAGACCTTCGTAAAGGATGTTACTTTCTGTGAGGATGTCTTTGAAGCGGTCAAGGGTGCGGATGCGGCCGTCTTTGTCACCGAATGGAATGAATTCAGAGATCTCGATCTCGACAAGATCAAGAGCCTCATGAAATCACCGGTACTCATAGACTGCAGAAACATATACGAACCTCCGCGGATGAAAGAGCTCGGATTTGAGTACTTCAGCGTGGGACGCAGGCCCAGGGAGGGGTAAGATGCCCATGATCGAAGGTGTCACTACGAAGAAACTCAAAGTGATCCCCGATGAACGGGGCTTCCTCATGGAGATGTTGAGGAGCGATGACGAGATATTCAAGCAATTCGGGCAGGTCTATCTTTCGGTCGCGTATCCGGGTGTGGTGAAGGGCTGGCATTATCACAAGAAGCAAACGGACAATTTCACGGTCGTCAAGGGGATGCTCAAGGTTGTGCTGTACGACCAGCGAGAGGACTCAAAGACATATGGTGAGATAAACGAGTTCTTCATTGGCGAGCTCAACCCGATGCTGATCGTAATTCCGCCGCTTGTGGTGCACGGGGTCACGGCGGTGGGACCCGGACCCGGTTACCTCGTAAACTGCCCCACCGAGGTTTATAACTATGAGAGCCCGGATGAGTACAGGATCGATCCTCACGGCGGGGAAGTACCGTATGACTGGAATAGAAAGGACGGCTAGTAATGCCGCGTAAGATACTCATAACAGGCGGCGCCGGATTCATAGGAAGCAACTTCACCAGATATATGCTCAACACGCATGATGATATCGATGTTGTTGTCCTTGATAAACTCACCTATGCGGGCAATCTCGAAAATCTGAAGGATATCGAGGACAATCCCAGGTACAGGTTCATCCACGGCGATATCTGCGATGAGAAGGTCGTCGAGGAAGCGGTCGCTGGGTGTGACTGCATTCTTAACTTTGCGGCCGAGACACACGTGGACCGGTCGATAGGCGATCCGGCGAGCTTCATAACGACTGATGTCTATGGTACATACGTATTGCTTGAGGCTACGAGGAAGCTCGGGATACCGAAGTTCATTCAGATCTCAACCGACGAGGTCTACGGTGACGCGGTCGAGGAACCTTCACGGGAGGATTCGCCTCTGATGCCGCAGAGTCCCTATGCTGCGAGCAAGGCGGGTGCCGACCGGCTGGCCTACTCATTCTTCGTGACCTACGGGACGCCCGTCATAATAACCAGATGCAGCAACAACTATGGCCCCAACCAGTACCCCGAGAAAATGATTCCCCTTTTCATAACCAATGCGATGGATGACATGAATCTCCCGGTCTATGGGACAGGAGAGAACACGCGTGATTGGATATACGTGACGGATCATGTGAAAGCCCTTGAACTTGTGATGAATGCCAAGGGTCTGGAGGGGAACGTGCTCAATATCGGAAGCGGGATAGAACTGAGCGTACTCCAGGTGGCGGACCGAATTCTCAAGGCGCTCGGGAAGCCGCATGATCTCCTGAAGAGGGTCACCGACCGCCCCGGCCATGTCCGGAGACACGCAGTCAACACCGAGACGATCAACTCGACCCTCGGCTGGAAAGCGGAAGTCGACTTCGAGAAGGGTCTCGAGACAACCCTGGACTGGTATTTGAATAACAGGGGATGGTGGGAGAAGATAAAGAGCGGAGAGTTCAAGGAGTATTACAGGAAGATGTACATGGAGACGCGAAAAGTATGAGAACAGTCGTAACGGGCGCGGCCGGTTTTCTGGGTTCACACCTCTGTGACTATCTGCTTGATAGAGGCCACACCGTTATCGGTCTGGATAACTTCCTGACCGGTTCGATGAAGAACATCGAACACCTTAACGATAATGACAGTTTTCAGCTGATAAAGCACGACGTGACCGAGTACATCGATATCGAGGGGCCGGTTGATGCGGTGCTTCATTTTGCCTCGCCGGCAAGCCCGGTCGATTATCTCGAGTATCCCATACAGACTCTCAAGGTGGGTGCCCTGGGGACTCATAAAGCGCTGGGACTTGCCAAGGAAAAGGGAGGGCGGTTCCTGCTTGCGTCCTCTTCCGAGGTCTACGGCGACCCGCTGGTCCATCCGCAGAAGGAGGATTACTGGGGGAACGTAAACCCGATAGGCCCGCGGGGCGTATACGATGAAGCCAAGCGCTATGCCGAGGCCATGGCCTTTGCCTATCGCCGGGCGCACATCGTCGATGCCAAGGTTGCGAGGATATTCAACACCTATGGTCCGAGAATGAGGTCGGGTGACGGCAGGGTTGTTCCCAATTTCATAATGCAGGCGCTCACGGGTAAGCCTCTCACGGTCTACGGCGACGGAATGCAGACGAGGAGTTTCTGCTATGTCGGTGATCTCGTGGAGGGGATCTTCAGACTTCTTATGTCCGATGTTGATGAACCTGTCAACATAGGAAACCCGTACGAGATGACCATAATTGACTTCGCCCGTAAGATCCTGGATCTTACCAGGAGCAGCAGTGACATAATCTTTGAGGATCTGCCAGTGGACGATCCCAAGGTCCGCCAGCCCGATATCGGAAGAGCAAGACGGTTCCTGGACTGGGAACCGAGAGTCTCCCTGGAAGACGGGTTGAAGGCGGCGATAGAGTTCTTCAAGAGTACCATCCGGTGATTCCCACGTGAATGGAGGATTGTTATGGTGAAGGTGGCTGTGGTAGGGGTTGGCTACTGGGGCCCGAATTTTGTGAGGATAATGGATGAACTGCAGGAGGCCGAGCTCACCGTAGTCTGTGACAGCGACAGCAGCAAGTTCGAGAAGTTCTCCGCCCTTTATCCCCACCTTGAGTTCACGGATGACCTGGAGTCCGTGCTTTCCAACAAGGCGATTGACGCGGCGGTGATTGCCACAGGTTCCGATTCCCACTTTGATATAGCGCGCAGGTGCCTGCTCGAAGACAAGCACGTGCTGGTAGAGAAGCCGCTTGCACTCAGGTCGGCCGATGCCGAGGAGCTTGTCAAGATGGCGGCGGATCGCGACAGGGTTCTTTTAGTCGGGCATCTTCTAAGGTACCATAAGGGCGTTGAGAAGCTTAAGGACTACATCGACGAAGGCTACCTGGGTAAGATCCTCTATGTCTATACCTCCCGTGTAAACCTGGGAAGGGTTAGAAAGGACGAGAGCGCGCTCTGGAGTTTCGCGACCCACGATGTGTCGGTCGTCAATTATCTTCTCGGGAAACAGCCGGAATATGTTACCGCTTCGGGACAGGCCTATGTCAGAGAAGGTGTTCACGACGTGGTCTTTACGACCATGCATTTCTCCGACAACGTGATGGCCCATCTCCACGTTAGCTGGCTCGATCCCCACAAGATCAGAAAGATAACAGTGGTGGGTGATAAGAAGATGGCTGTCCTGGATGACATGGAGGCCACCGAGAAGCTCAGAATCTATGACAAGGGGATCGACTTCACGCCGTCCTATGGAGACTACGGCGAGTCGCTTTCGATACGAGTTGGTGATATTCACATTCCGAAGATAGACATGGTTGAACCTCTCAAGGTCGAGTGTCAGCACTTCCTTGATTGCATACAGAAAAATGCCGAGCCGCTCACAGGTGGTAAGTGCGGGCTTGAGGTAGTGAGAGTACTCGAGGCCGCGGACAAATCACTTGAGGAGCATAGCAGGGCGATACGGGTGGGGGAGTAGCAGATGGAAAGTTCTGTTGATCCAACAGCAAAGATCGCACCCGGTGTCGAGATGGGGACTTACGTACATATAGGATCCGGTGTTTCTATCGGAGAGGGAAGTCGAATAGGCTGTTTCGTTGTGATCCATGATGGTACGACGATCGGTAAGAACGTCCTGATAAGTGACAACTCGGTGATCGGGAAACTGCCCATGAAGGCTGCGATAAGCACTCTCAAAGCAGTCGAGTTGCCGCCGGCGGTGATCTCCGATGACTGTATCGTCGGTGCCTCATCGGTTATCTACAGCGGGTGCAAGCTGGGCAGGGGGGTTATGGTCGCAGACCAGGCAGCGGTTCGGGAGGATGTCGAAATCGGCGATTTCACGATCGTGGGAAGAGGCGTCGTCGTTGAGAACCACTGCCGGGTAGGCAGGTACGTGAAGATCGAGACCAACGCCTATGTAACGGCCCGTACGATTATCGAGGACAGGTGCTTCATTGCCCCGATGGTCGCGATGGCAAACGACAACTTCCTGGGTAGAACCGAAGAGAGATTCAAGTGGACCAAGGGTCCGCACATTAAGAAGGGTGCACGGATCGGCACCAACGCAACGTTGATGCCCCGCGTGGTGATCGGTGAGGATGCGGTTGTCGGTGCGGGCGCCGTCGTAAAGCGAGATGTTCCCCCCCGGATGATCGTAGCGGGTGTGCCCGCCGGCCAGGTCAAGGAAACCCCCAAAGAGCAGCTTCTTGAGAATCAGGGTTATCCCGAGGATTGATGGAGGTTAAAGGATTGAAAGTACCACAGTTTGATATCGCAAGGCAGTACAGGTCTATGAAGGCGGAGATAGGAGATGCGGTAAATGAAGTGCTGGAAAGCGGCCAGTATGTCCTGGGCAAGTGGGTCAAGGACATCGAACAGTCGGTTGCCCAGGCCACCGGTGCCCGCCACGGGATCGGAGTGGCATCGGGTACGGATGCACTGGCGCTTGCGCTGATCGCCTGCGATGTGAAACCCGGCGATGAAGTGATCACGTCTCCGTTCTCTTTCGTTTCGGTTGCAGAGGTCGCAATCAGGATGGGTGCGAAGCCCGTTTTCGTCGACATAGACAGGAAGACATTCAACATAGATCCGGGTGACCTTGAGAAGAAGATAACGGACAAGACCACAGCGATCATCCCCGTGCATCTCTACGGGCAGAGTGTGGACATGGATGCGGTGATGAAACTTGCTGAGGGTAAGGGCATTGCGGTCATAGAAGACGCGGCACAGGCGATCGGTGCGCGTTACAAGGACAAACCGGTCTGCTCGATCGGAACAATGTCATGCCTGAGTTTCTATCCTACGAAGAACCTGGGCTGCTTTGGAGACGGGGGAATGGTGCTGACGAATGACGATTCGCTGGCCGAAAGGGCTGAATCTTTGAGGCGCCACGGCCAGGCGGAGAAGTACAAGTACCGGTTCGTGGGTCTCAATAGCAGGCTGGACTCCCTTCAGGCGGCGATTCTGCTGGCGAAGTTCGGCAAGCTCGAGAAGTGGACCGAAGCCAGACGCAGGATTGCCTCGCGTTACGACGAGTTACTCAAGTCGACTCCGGTCGAAACACCATATGTATCCGATTTTGCCTATCATGTTTACCATCAGTACACGATCCTGACGGATGCGAGAGATGACTTAAGAGCATTCCTCGCGGAAAAGGGAGTAGGTACTGCTACTCACTACCCGATCGGGCTTCATCGTCAGGAGGCATACGCCGATCTGGGCTACAAGGAAGGTGACCTTCCTAACTGTGACTGGGCCGCAGAACGCGTGATCTCGCTTCCCATGTTTCCGGAGCTTGAGGAGGCGGAGGTCGATCACGTAGGCACGGCGATCCAGGAGTTCTTCAAGAATGGCTGAGAGACGCGCACTGGTCACGGGAGGTGCGGGTTTCATCGGCTCGCATCTCACCGAAAAGCTTCTTGAAAGAGGCTATACAGTCCACGTGATAGACGATCTCTCCACGGGCAGGCTTGAGAATATAGCTCACCTGGAGGCCGACGAGAAATTCACCTACACGGTCGATACGGTCCTGGATTCCGCTCTGATGGCGAAACTTATAGCGCAGTGCGACACCGTCTTTCACCTGGCCGCTGCGGTCGGTGTCGAATACGTAATCGAGAACCAGCTCAAATCAATCCAGATAAACCTCGGTGGGACGGAGGTGGTACTCGAACACGCGACCAGGGAGAAGAAGAAAGTGGTTCTCTTCTCGACATCGGAGATCTATGGGAAGAGTGAGGCGGTCCCGTTTAAGGAAGATGATGACCGGATACTCGGACCGACGACGCTGACCCGGTGGAGTTACGCCGTGACCAAGGCGGTTGATGAAATCATGGCGCTTGCTTATTCGCGTGAAAAGGACCTGGCGGTGGTGATCGTCCGGTGTTTCAACACCTGCGGACCGAGACAGACCGGCCAGTACGGAATGGTGCTTCCACGTTTAGTCACACAGGCCCTCGCAGGGAAGCCGATCACAGTCTACGGAGACGGCAGGCAGACCCGGTGTTTTGCGTCGGTATTTGATGTCGTCGAGGGCATCGTGACGCTGGCTGAATGCGATGACGCGGTCGGCGAGATAATGAACATTGGAAGTAATATCGAGGTCACGATCGGGGACCTTGCCCGGAAGGTCAAGGACCTGACATCGAGCTCATCCCCCATAGAGCACATACCCTATGACAAGGCTTACGGTAAGGGTTTTGAGGACATGATGAGACGTGTGCCCGATCTGACCAGGATCAAGTCGCTCATAGGTTACGAACCCCGACGCAGCCTCGACGATATCGTAAATAGCGTTATAAATCACCTCAAACAGTAGCATCTAAGCCCTCTCCGGTAAAAAGCCTTGACAAGGCCTACATCCATTCCTATCATTGCGACGGGATGCTGTATGAAGGGAGTATGCCCTTTGGTAGAGATGCTCTTGTTCTCCGGGATCGGGCTCCTCGGTTTCAGCCTTTCTCTTGTCTGTGTCCCCCTGAGCAGACGGCTGTCGAAGCTTGTGAGAGCCGTTGACTTCCCGGTACCGCATAAAATCCACCGTGTTCCGATGCCACGCCTGGGCGGAGTGGCGATTTTCGGCGGGTTCTGGCTGAGCATTCTGGTTCTGCGCATGGTCCACGGCGAGGTGCTCCTCGGATTCGAGCGCCAGTTGATGGGGCTCCTTATCGGCAGCTCTCTGGTGTTGGGTGTGGGTGTGCTTGATGACATTTTCGGACTCAGCGCATTTGTCAAACTTCTTGTCGAAATCGGCGCCGCTGTACTGGTCGTCAGCTTCGGTTTCAAGGTGCTGCCGGCCGGCAGTCTCGCTTTCATGGGTCGATTCGGCGACATACTTGTTCTGGCGGGAAGTGTCATCTGGCTGATATGGGTCACAAACGTATTCAATCTAGCAGACGGGCTCGACGGTCTGGCTGCCGGCATCGGCGGGATAGTCAGCCTCAGTATATTCGTAATCGGCATGAGCCTCGGAATGGTATGGGTCGGGGTGTTGAGCATCGTTCTGTTCGGTGTCTGCAGTGGCTTCCTTGTCCATAATTTCCCCCCTGCCAGGATCTTCATGGGTGACAGTGGCAGTTTGTTTCTGGGGTTCATGTTCGCATCCGTGATCATGGGATTCAGCGGCTCGACCGGTGTCCACGGTTTCTCGTTCCTTGGTGTGCTGATGCTCGGAGTACCCATGATAGACGGTGTGAGCTCGGTTCTGAGGCGGCTGATCAACGGGACGAGCATAATGAAAGGTGACAGGGATCACCTTCACTACAAGCTGCTGCTCCGGAACGGCAGCCGGCGGAGAGTCGCGTTGACCATCTACGTGATGACGCTGGGGTTCAGCGGGCTTGCGCTCCTGATCTACTTCAAGCTTAACGGGCAGGGACCCTTACTGGCATTTGCGGGAACGTGTGTCGCGACGGTGCTATTCGTGAAGCGCTTCCGGCTCCTCGAGCTATATATAAGCAAGTACCATCTGCTTCCCGGCAGGAGTGTTTCAGGTTTTCTGGTTGAAGAAGCTAAAGCACCGGCCACAGGTGAGGCGGCTTCTGACAGCCGCGAGACTCTCACACCTGTGACCTGATGATCTATCTATAAAGGGCTTTTATTCCTCCCCACGTCCCGGCAAAGTCTTGAATTCCCGAGCCCGGTAGTTCATCGAAGGAAATGTTGTCCAGCCGTACACGCGTTCCGTCAATATTCTCGATTCTCACGGTATACATACCCGTCAGCAGGTTCAGCAAGTCGCTCCCGGCGACTTTTGTATAGAGGGCGCTGCTTCAGCCAATTCCCAGGCCGACTATATTAAAAGTCGAAAGGAAGTCGCCGCCACCGGGTTTGCCGTTTATGACCCTGGACTGGAACTCACTCGCGATACTGACCAGACCCGCGGCGCGTATGGAATCGGCGTAGGATCCGGCGAGCGGTATGTTCACAACCAGCTCAATCCAATCACCCGTCCAGTCGAATCCTTCAACTGCCAATCCGCCGCTGGCTCCACTACAGTTCGTGACGTAAATGGTCGTACCACCAGCGTTGTAAAAGGTGATGTAGTTCTCTGCCTCAACCATGATGCTCTGGGCACTCGCCGCGGAGCAAAGCAGGATAATGAGACTGATGATTGCCAGCATTCTAACCAAGGATTTCACCTCCTTCCATCAAACGGTTACTAAAACGATTACTAATATATTACCATTAAAACGCGCAGATTTCAACCAAAATGTTGTTGGTTGCAGCATAGTGAAATGCGGTTTTCCCCTCCGCCAGTTAGGATGCACGTTTTGCGGAGGTGGTTCCACACCGGGGGATAGACAGGGTCACCCAATCGCGCAGACCTACCGGTACATCGACTTTATGTCACCCCAGGTGACGGGCTCTGCCCCGGAAGGTCCCGAGCAGGAGATATAGACCCTCCACGCAAGTTCGAGGAAGCCGAGCTGAGTGCCGCCGGGAGTCGTGTCGCGTGGGTCCAGGAAGCCCCGGGGAGGACAGTAGTCGAAGCTCCAGTTTCCGTAATAGCCTGAATGCATAAATCCGTAATGGCTGGAGTACGGTCTCGGGTAGAGAACCGGCATACAACCTTCGTCATGTAGAGCGCATCCCTGTTCCAGCGCCGTAGAGAGGTTGTCAGTCCCCCAGGCGGGGTAATAAGATTCCCACCCGACGTGCTTTGCGGTCACGAGGATCCTCGGCCCCGACGGCGGTGGCCCTGGGTTTACGGCACAATCACAGATCGTGAGAGGAGGATCTATCGAAATGTAGTTCCAGGCAAAGCATGGCGATATCTCGCCGCTATTCCAGAGGGACGGTCCGATCGGACACCCGTACTCGTCCGCGCAATACACATCAAATTCAACCTCAAACAAGCCGGCATAGCGCCATTGGCAGTATCCGCCGAAGTCCAACACGCGTAACGTCTCAAGCACATGGCAGTTGGCCGGGTCGCAGGTTCCCAGGCCTCCCATTGACATGTCACCGATGTCGAACCACGCGCCTACGATGTCCCCCGGATCCCAACCCGAAAAGGCCCAGAACCACGAATAGCTCGGACACGGAATGTAGTAATAGTATTGCAGGGTACAATCGGAAAGCGGTTCCGTGTCAAAGTCCTCTCTCAACTGGAATGCTTTCTTCT
>JALGZP010000143.1 GCA_025774845.1 bacterium | reverse complement strand
CTGAGATATGCCGCCAGCGACGACACGCACCCGGGCGCCGATTCCAGCCGCATTCGAATAGACTCCTGCCAGCCTCACTTTAAGCCAGTGATTACGCTGCTGGTATTCATTATGGAAAAGGCGGTTCGTCCCGCTCGAATTAGCGAGATAAATATCGACAAGCCCGTCACCATCGTAATCCGCAAAGGCCACCCCCCGGCCGTCTCCGCCATCATCCACGGGGACCACCGTTGCCTTGCCGAACGTGCCGTCGCCCACGTTCCTATAAGCCTTGTTCTCACCACCGGTCCTAGTGTGATAGATGTCGATGTTTCCGTCGTTATTGTGGTCACCCCATGCTACGCCCTGACCGGCACCACCGGGGCCGATAGGGTTAACGGTGACATCCGTAAAGCTTCCAAGTCCGTCATTACGGAAGAGCTTGTTCGCGCTGCCGTTGTTTGCAAGGTAGATATCGAGATCGCCGTCATTGTCGTAGTCCGCCCACGCAGCACCCCTGCCGTCATCACCATCGTTGAGGGGCGCCGCTGTCACATCCGTGAAAATCCCGCTCCCATCGTTTCTGAAGAGCTTATTTGCCCCGTTATTGGCAAGATAGATATCGGGATCGCCATCATCGTCGTAGTCACCCCACGCAACACCATAACCGTTACCGGTATCTCCCAGCAGTCCCGTCGTCGCATCGACGAACGACCCCGCAATGTTCATGAGGAGCACGTTGGCGCCCCCGTTGTTTACAACATAGAGATCGATGTAACTGTCGTTGTTAAAGTCGGCCCAGGCGGCACTCTCGCCGTCACCGGTATTACCCGCGGCGCCCGACGGTACCTCCACAAATATGCCGCCGCCGTAGTTCTGGTACATCCTGTTGGCCTGACCAGAGCTCCTGGTGACATAAAGATCGAGATGGCCGTCGTTATCAAAGTCCCCCCAGCACGCCGCACGGCCGTCTCCCGTATCGCCCAGGGGAGCACTCGTTACGTCGGTGAAGCTACCGCCACCGTCGTTCCGGAGGAGCTTGTCCGCCGAACCCGAGTTCACGATGTAGATATCGGGATCACCGTCATTATCGTAATCGCCCCAGGCAACGCCATAGGTGTCTCCCGTATCACCAAGTGGACCTGCTGTTACATCTATAAAGTCCGCCCCGGGCTGGATTCCGCAGAGAATGTATTCCACCATGGGATCGCATCCCGACCACGTGCAATAGAGGTTGTCCACTGCATACCAATCATCCTGGGAACCGGCCCAGCCGTAGTTGAGGTGGATATACGGGGTGCCGGTATCCATATAGCCGTCGCAAACGATTGAGTGCCCGCTGATCCTGTACTGAATCGGTCGTGGCGGACTTGCGTCTAGCTCCTCTCTTATCCTGGCAAACCAGGAGTCTGCGTCGGGGTAGTCGCTACGATTGTGTCTCGAGACTGTGTTCAGGTACTTGAAGTAGTCGCGATAGACTGTTTGGCCGTAGTACGTGTAAGTGCCTGAACCGCAGCGGCCGTAGTCCATGTCCCAGGCTATACCTACGTCGGAAGATAACTGGGCAACGGCGGCCGCTTGTGTGGAGTCGTAAAGCACATAGACTTTCTTCATATGCCACCAGTCATACGGGTGGTTGAAATCAGCGCTGAGCGTCTGTCCGGGTGTGCTTCCACCACAGGACTGGTCGCCACCCCAATAGTATGAATAACTCCCCGTCCCGTATGAAGGGTGCCTCCAGTATCTCATGATCTGGGTACCCGCAGTCGCAACGCATCCGACAACACATCTTCCACCGTCTCCCATCGGGCAACTATCATTGAGGGGTGTACCCTGATCCCATTTGGTCTTAACGAGTGGACCCACCGAGTCGATGCTGACCGGCGCAGGCCCCGATCCCAGCAGCCAGTCCCACTGTTCGCCCACCTTGGCCGGCGCGATCCCCTTACCCAGAAGGGGCAGGCTGCCGTACCTTTCCTCTATGGCAACGAGTGTATACTCCATGGCGTCCTTGAGGATCTGTCCATAACCTTCCTCGGCGTCGTTCTCAAAATCTCCAGTGAAGGAGAAAGACTTCACGGGTGAAAGATCCTTTAGGACCGAGATCACAATGTGACCACTCGGGTGGATTGAAAGGTGATACCCGAGCAAGCGACCATCCTTGGTGAGATCGCTACAGCTAACGATCTCAGGACTCTCTGATGCCCCCCAGCTCCCTCTGATTTCAACCATGAACTCGAGGAACCTGGCGCCGACCGTCATGGCCTCGTCTGAAGTGACCAGAGCGGATTGACCTGTTGCAGGAACCAGCACCGCAAGCGTAAGCAGGAAAAGACTGAACTTAGACCTCATGATGTATTGCCCCTTCTCTTCGGATACGCCTGTACAATGTATATTATACCACAATTCTGGGGTGGTTTCAAACCAGCCCCGGGCCGCGGTGGTGTAGCGGGATCACGTTGACACCTGCCGGCCCCGTTTGTAGACTCCAGTGGCTGGACTAGACCCGTTCTGCAGGTTTTGGCTGTTTCAACGGTAGGACCCGGTGGGCTCAAACAAGGTCACAACAGCGGTTTCACTACTTGCATTCTACGGGATTGCATTCGTTGTTTTCACCTACCCCCTGGTACTTGAGTTCGACAGCGCCTTCATCTCCGATGGGAGGGACGGGTGCCAGTTCGTCTGGAATATATATAACTTCACCGACAATCTCGAAAACTCGAGGCCCCTCTTCCATACGGACAAACTCTACCATCCCATCGGAAGCTCCCTGATCCTCCACGTATATGCACCCGTAATCAGCTTGGTCGGCTTACTCGTGGGAAATCCCGTGCTTGCTCTCAACATAACCGTAGCGCTGAGTTTTGTCTTCTCCGGTATCGGTGCGTATCTCTTGTGTAATCACTACGTCCGCAATCGCCTGATTTCGGCCCTGGCAGGTTTTGTCTATGCGTACTGCCCCTCCAAGTTGCTTCACATATACGGCCACTATGATCTTATGCTCACGGCTACGATCCCTTTCTTCATACTCTTCTTCGTGACGGCACTGAAAGGAGTCGAAGGCGGGCGACGGCTGCGTCTGGTAAACAGGGGCGGCTTTGTCCTCGCACTTGCGTTTTTTGCCGTCACCTATTTTTCAAGTTACTACTACACTTTCTTCCTTATGATATTCGTGTTCCTCTACGTCTCCTTCTTCGCACTTAGGCTTTACTCCTTCAGGCTCTTCACACGAAAGAACCTGCTCTATGGTCTCCTCATCATACTCATCTCCACGGCTATCGTAGCCATCTTCGAGCGG
>JALGZP010000077.1 GCA_025774845.1 bacterium | reverse complement strand
CACTCTGGACAACCCCGAAGTCAGGAGACGTGTGCTCGAGAGTGCCCGCAAGTTTAGATTCGAGGCGGCAAGACTGGGTAATACCCCGGTTGAATCATGGATTGATCTGCCGCTTGTACTGGAGTCAACCGGATCGAGATAGTAAAGGAATCAGTGGTTCCCGGTGTCGAGCTCGTGCTCGGACGCCTCTACTATCTCCCTGGCCCTGTCAGCGTCCTCTTCATCAACCGCAATGACTATCTTGCCAGTCAGGTCGGTGTCGTCATCCCCGTGACCCAGACCGCTCACGGCCTCACTTGACTCCCGGTGGACCGGTATGCCCTCGGCCTCAAGCGCGCTGATTATGAAGTCGGCCTGACGTTCGTTGTCGGAACTGAAAACACCGACGAAGGACTCGCCCGAGACGGGCGTGGGATCCGCGGAAGCGACATGTGCCACATCCTCTTCGCAATAAGGACACACGCCATCACGGACCTTACGGCCGCAAGTCGGACACTCATTCATGTCAACCTCCACGACCGACCGGGGCGAGTCCGAACCATTCTGTGCTAGTCAACTACCTCGTAGTCGGCATCCACAGCCTCTTCCCTGCCCTGCGCGGAACTCTCCGCGCCACCAGCCGAACCGGGAGCCTGACCGGCAGTACTCGCTCCGGTAGCCGCTTTCTCGTACATTGTTTTGGCTACTTCACTCCACAGGCTAACCAGAGCTTCCGTACTCGATTTTACCTCTTCAACATCGCTTCCATCAAGTGCTTCTTTGACCCGACCGATACCGGCCTCTATCTTGGCCCTGCCGTCGGGAGAAACCTTCTCGCCCACCTCGTTGAGATTCTTTTCCGTCTCATAGACGAGCTGGTCCGCCTTGTTCCTGGCTTCGACCTCTTCCTTCCTGCGCTTGTCATCGGCCAGATGCGTCTCCGCGTCCTTGACCATCTTGTCGATATCCTGCTGGGTCAATCCGCTTGACGCCTCTATCCTGATGGACTGCGCCTTGCCCGTAGCCATGTCCTTGGCGGACACGTTGAGTATACCATCGGCGTCGATGTCGAAGGCAACTTCTATTTGAGGTATGCTCCTCGGAGCCGGCGGAATTCCTGTAAGATGGAATTTGCCTGCGGACTTGTTCGCCGCCGCCAGCTCACGTTCGCCCTGCAGAACATGAACCTCAACCGCCGTCTGGTTATCTTCCGCGGTCGTGAAGATCTCGGACTTCTTGGTCGGGATCGTCGTGTTCCGCTCGATGATCTTTGTAAAGACACCACCTTTTGTCTCGATACCAAGCGAAAGCGGTGTTACATCAAGCAGGAGAACATCTCTCACCTCACCACCAAGCACACCACCCTGTATCGCAGCGCCTGCGGCAACTACCTCGTCGGGGTTCACACCCTTGTGAGGGTCGCGGCCGAAGATCTTCTTCACTACTTCCTGGACCTTCGGCATCCTGGTCTGACCGCCGACAAGCACTACCTCATCGATGGCGGAGGCTTCCAGCTTGGCATCCGCCAGCGCCGCCTTGCACGGACCGACGGTCCTCTCGACCAGCTCGTCTACGAGCTGTTCGAGCTTCGATCTCGTAAGCGTGATGTTCATATGCTTCGGTCCGCCGGCGTCGGCAGTTATGAACGGCAGGTTGATCGCCGTCTCGACAGCTGAGGAAAGCTCGCACTTGGCACGTTCCGCCGCCTCCTTCAGCCGCTGAAGCGCCATCGGGTCGTTCCTCAGGTCTATGCCCTGTTCCTTCTTGAACTCGTCAGCAAGCCAGTCGATCACCCGCTTGTCGAAGTCGTCACCACCGAGATGCGTGTCACCGTTGGTCGACTTGACTTCGAAGACACCGTCACTGATCTCGAGAATCGAGATGTCGAACGTGCCTCCACCGAGGTCGAACACAGCAATCCTCTCATCCGTTTTCTTACCCAGACCATACCCGAGAGATGCCGCGGTAGGCTCGTTGATGATCCTCTTCACGTTGAGACCGGCTACTTTAACGGCATCCTTGGTCGCCTGTCTCTGGCTGTCGTTGAAGTAGGCCGGAACGGTTACGACCACGTCCGTAATCTTCTCACCAAGATAGTCCTCGGCTGTCTGCTTCATCTTGAGCAGTGTCATCGCCGAGATCTCAGGCGGTGAATACTCCTTCTCCCCGGCCCTGACCTGCGCATCACCGTTCGGGCCCTTGACGACCTCGTACGGGACCTCGCCGATCTCGTCGCGTACCTCGTCGTATTTCCTTCCCATGAAGCGCTTGATGGAATAAACGGTGTTGGCCGGGTTCGTGATCGCCTGCCGCTTGGCAGTCAACCCGACGAGACGCTCCCCTGCCTTGGTAAAAGCAACTACAGAGGGTGTCACCCTCGAACCTTCCTGGTTGGCAACGATAACCGGCTCTCCACCTTCCATCACCGCCACACACGAGTTGGTCGTTCCCAGGTCAATCCCTATGATCTTTCCCATTTTAATATCCCCCTTGTGAGCAGAGTGGCAATCCCGCGCAGGATTGATGCTCCGCTCGGTCTGTTTGCTCACACGCTATTCATTTGTCCGACCGCATATACTGCAATCGGTATGCCATTGGGAGCAAACCGCAGGGAGATTCCATGTTTATCGATTGATTTATAAAGAGTTATAGCGACACTTCGACCGGTATGGTGAGGTGGGTGGCGTGTGGGGCCTATGCCTGTATGGCAGGACAGGCACCCGGGAGTGCCATCATGGCATATCTCGGTCCTATTTAGGCATCCCGACGTACCTGGCAAAGGGATAACATGGCAGGATCACGATACCCGCCTTGAGGTCATCTCTGACACCCCTTGCCCTGTCAAGACAATCATGGGGCACGGCCAGATAGACCTTACCACGGGATGCCGAGGTCAGTTTGGCCAGCTGTTCGCAGGCTTCCTCCGAATCCAGGGTGGACTCGGTTTCCACCTCGATCAGTTGTACCTCGGCACCCCTCTTAGCCTCTATATCAGGGACATAGCCCTCGATGGACTCCGGTCTATCCCTCAAACCACCTACGTGATCCGCACGTACTGTGAAACCGTCCTTCTCGAGCTTGTCAACGAGAACATTGATCATCAAGTAATGCAGCGACTCTTCAACCAGATCTCGTTTTGACATATCGCTGTGCTTCTGCCTCCGTGCCCGCCGTCATCCGGCCTGCTGGAGCATACCCTCAAGATGGCCTGCACTCAGAACCTGGCCATCCTCGGCGAACACCACCGCCCTGTTCATCGTGTTCTTGAGCTCGTGGATGTTGCCCTCCCAGGAAACCCTTGTCAGCATGAACTCCGCATCATCGCTGAGTCCCTTCAGACCCTTACTCTCCTGGTCTGAATACAGACTGACGAAGTGTCTTGCCAGGCTTACGATATCGGCTTCTCGCTGTCTAAGCGGGGGGACGGCAATGGTTATCACCGAAGCCCTCAGGTAGAGCTGTCTCATGTACCTCCCCGCCGCAGCCTCCGTCCTCAGATCTCGCCCGCTTGAGAAGATCAACCGGGCAAAGCCCCTGCTCGAGAGACAGCCTGCTTTCATCCTGCGCTCTCTTGCATCAAGGTAGCCCAGCAGTTTCCGTTGACCTATGCCACTCAGAACATCGATGTTTTTCAAGTAGATTGTCCCACCTTCGTGTTCCAGTGACAGAAGCGTCCCCATCAGTTTGTCCGTCGACATCTCGGTGGCCGCACCGGGGGCACAGAAGAGAACACGGAAATCCCCCGGGCACGAGGTTGACCCCTCGTGTATCTGCCGCGCCAGATAAGTCTTGCCGACGCCGCTTTCACCCACCAGCAAGACGTTGGCATGACACGCCGCGGCCTTAACCACAAGCCGAACAACAGGCTTCATAGTCGGATCGTCACTGATGACTACCACAATAACCAACCCCTTAGCCCCTGGGCTCAGACAAACAAACCACTCTCAGAGCGCCAACTGAAATGCCATGGCCATCACGATCATCCAGAAATCGCTAAGAGTGCGCGGCGTCGGGTCAAGGGAGTCACTTCCCGGTGGAAGATCATAGGGATCACCGGGTTCTTCATCCTCACCGTCCGCAAAGCACGGTGACATCATTGTCATTATTAAAATGCCAAAGAGCACGATCACTGCCCAATGCAAACGCTTGGTCCGCATCGTTAAACCTCCTCCCATCCCCGTCACCGATCGCTTTCGCCCCTTTGGCCTCTACTGCAAGGCCTGTTCCATATCTGCGTAGCCGCAGAATTTCTTAGCCCTGTAACTATTTGTCTTTTATCAGCTTAACATAAGACGGATTTGAGTTCAATCGAAATCAGACGACTTGCTCGTACAGATGTACGACGGCGTACGCTTTCGAGGGCTATATCAGGCTCGATGCCGAACAGGCAGGGTGGAGATACCACCGTCTATAGCGTTTTCCAATTGGTTTTATTGAGGATAAGACCACGAGGGAAAAACTGACCTGCGAAAGGAACTCACGAGCACACTATCGTATGATTATACGATTCGTACGTTCTCACGACTGTCCGCGGGCAGTTGATTGTCGGAATCGGCGGGTTGTTTGCCGGATGAATTGCCGGGACCTATCCCCAGCAACTTCATCTTCTTCCTCAACGTGCTTTCGTGTACGCCGAGGAGCTCCGCAGCCAGCGTCTTAACCCCACCACACTCCTCCAGCGCCGACGTGATCATCCGGCGCTCGAGCCAGCGGACGGCGTCGGGAAGTGTCGAGCCACGGGCTTCACGGATTCTCCCCTCGATCTCGACCGATCTCAGGTTCTCGTGGATCTCGGGCGGAAAATGCTCGGGGCGGATCTGTGTGCCCTCAGCAACGACCACTCCATGCTCTATGCACCTCTCCAGTTCCCGGACATTTCCCGGCCAGATGTAGGTCTTGAGAATCTGGAGTGCCGGGTCCGATACGAACATCTTGGGCCTTGAATTCTGAGATGCGTACTTCCCGACGAAGTAGTCGATCAGAGCAGGCAGGTCCTCCATCCGCTCCCGCAGTGCAGGAAGGTGTATACGCATCCCGTGGAGCCTGAAATAGAGGTCTGTTCTAAAGAGGCCTTTCTCGATCAGCGCATTGAGATCCTGGTTTGTTGCGCTCACGACCCGGATCTTTACCTTAAGCACCTTCGATCCACCGACCCTCTCAAACTCCTGGCGATCCAGAACCCGGAGTACTTTCGCCTGAATCTGAAGCGGCATATCTCCTATCTCATCAAGAAAAACAGTGCCGCCGTCGGCCCGCTCGAAGATACCCGACCGGGAAGATACGCCGGTCGCCACACGTTCTTCGATCCCGAAGAGCTCGGTTTCGAGTAGATCGTGATGGATCGCTGCGCAGTTGACTATGATAAGCGGCTTGTCACTCCACTTGCTTCGCTCATGAACAAGCCGAGCTATCTCCTCCTTGCCTGTGCCGTTTTCACCCGTTAGCAAGACTCGTATGCTGCTCCCGGCGGCTATTTCGACCTGCTTGAAAACCTCCTGCATTCTCTTGCCGGGTCCTATTATGTTTGTGTAGCTATACTTCTCCCTGGCTCTCGTCTTGAGGTCGGCAACATCGTCATTGAGTCTTCCCACGAGCTTGGCATTGACGATCGCCAGCGAGACCTGGTTTGCGAACGCCTCAACGAAGGCCCTTTCGAGCGTGGAAAGACTCGACGGCACACCCCTGCTGTCGAGGTATATCAGGCCCAGGAACTTGCTTCCCATCGTCAGCGGAACACACATCACCGACATCACGTTATGGATTCTGACGCTCTGGCTGTCCTTGAATCTGGGATCTTTGGTGGCGTCTCCTTCTATCACGGACTCTCCGGACGATCTGACCGATTCGACGATAGACCCGCTGATCCCCATCACTTCACTCAGCGACTCGCTGTCCATCTTTCGCTCGACAAGTGTCTTCAGCTCACCGGTCCCGTCGTCCTCGAGCATGAGAGCACCTCTTTCGGCACCCAGATACTCTACAGCAAGATCCATCGCCAGGTTGAGCACGGTCGTAAGATCGTGACTGGAGTTTAAGGTCTCAGATATCTTGCTGAGTGACGATACGGCTCTTGTTTCAAAATCACCCACCGGTATCCTGTCCATCTCACCCACCGCCTTTTCATGTAGGTCTTCTATATCAAGTATCTCGAATATCCGTGCGGCCTCAAGCAGGTAGTGCCTTGCCTGCAGGAGATTCCCCTCGTCGGTCGCCTCCCTGCCACCGAGCAGTATTGCCGAGGCGTAGTCATAGCGTGCACCTGCGTCTCTGAAGTTCTCTATGGCCCGATTGATGCACTCGACGAACGAGTCATGATCTCCTTCCTGGTAAAACGCCCGGGCCAGGCCCCGGAACACGCGTCCCATTGCAAGAGACCCGGGCAGTCCCTCGAATCCCTCCCTTGCCTGCATGAGCTCCGATCTGGCCGCTTCCGTATCTCCGGATGCTGCAAGTGCCTCGCCCACCACGCGTTGGGCCTCGTTGGCCAGAAGCGGTGACGACGAAAGACCGAGCGCCACCAGCGCCTTCCTCGCAACCCGAAGAGCCTCCCTGGGTCTGTCGCATCTGAGAAGTATCTCGCCTTTCTGGAGCATCGCCTGCCCCTGCCCCTCCACATCCTCAGCCTTGCCGGCAAGATCGTGGCTTTCGTCTATGAGCTCGAGAGCCTGGCCACACTTTCCGCGCATGGCACTCGTCGCGGCAAGATACCGCTTGACCATGGCCAGGTGATAGTTGTCAAGGGAGGGAGTGCTACCAAGAATCTCTGAAAGTCGCTTCTCCGCCTCCACCCAGTTCCCCGATTCAATCGCTATTGCGGAAAGCAGGATTGTCGAGGCTGTAACCCCCGCACCTCTGGCCAGCAATGTGTTAAGGCTCAAGGCCTCCCCGGCGAGCGCACGGGCATCCGTCAGACGCCCGAGGTCAAGCATCAGGATCGCGTAGTTCTGGCAACAGCTTGCCCGCTCATGGAGAGCCTTCAGCTCATCGAAAACCGCCAGGGCCCGCTTCAGCGCGTCATCTGCACGGTCGAAGTCCATCTGCTTGCGATGGCAAAGACCGAGGTTCATGAGACAGACTGCGGCGGTTTTGCTGTCGCCGGCGCGTTCGAAATCCACGATCGCCTCGGTCCAGGCACGCGCAGCCCCTTTGAAGTTGGCTGAACGCATCTCGGCGATGCCTATCCGGTTCGCAGCCCTGCCTGCTTCACCCGGCATACCCTGCTCAGTGAACACATCGCGTGCCTGTCTGAGCAGACCCAGGGCCAGGTCCTTGCGTGATTCGAGAGAGCGGACGTGACCCAGATCAGAACGTATCATTGCCGTTTCGATCACATCGCCCGCCTCGATGGCGGCTGACTCGCAGCGCGTAAGAATCTCTACAGCCTCGGGAAGCCTGCCAAGCAAGGCCATCACCCAGCCCATTTTCCTGGCTGCCGAAGGTCGCGTGGCTGCCGCCCGTTCAAAGTGGACTGCCGCATCGGCCACATCGCCCCGGGCCAGTTTGAGACTTCCGATCTTTTCTTCTACTTCCGCAACTTGATCGGCATCCACACCGCACTGCAGGGCTTTGTCATAGGCGGAGATTGCGTCTCGGGCGGAGAAGCCCGCGAAGTAGTCTCCGGCCTTGATAAGATATTCAAAGGCACGCTCGCGCTTGCCACCATCAAGATAGAGTATCCCAAGCCTGTAATAATCGCCCCCACGACCGGGTTTCGCTTCGATCATCGCTGCAAGACTGAGGCTTGCATCCTTCAGGGCCTCGGGCGGGATCGTACCGCGTATAAGCTCGGAGAGATTCTTCCACTTGAGATGCACGGAGGTCTTGTCCTCGCTCACCTCAACCAGTCCACTCCCGATCAGCTCCCGCAGGGCCAGGTCACCCGTATCATCGGGTGATACGCTGGCCAACAGCGTTGTTTCGATCTGTCCCACACCCAGGCATATGTACTTCAGGGCTTCCGATGCCCGGGGACTCAGGCTTCGCAGCTTCTCCCACATCATTTCCCTGATAGTACCGGGAATCCCCATCATCCTGTCCCAGACTACTTCAAGGACCCCCTGCTTCGCCTCAATCCTCACACTCCCGGTGGCCCGGAGATGCTTTAGCATCAAACCTGCGAAATCCGGTTTGCCACCGCTTACACCGTAAAGCTCGTCGAGGAAATCCGCCGGAACAGCGCTCACACCGAAGTAGCTCTTGAGCAACACGTCCAACTCGTCATGGTTAAGCGGCCCGATCTGGATTGTCTCAAAGATGTCATGACCGGCCTCCCGCTCTCCGGGAGGTTCATCAGTCTGGTACCCGATAACCACGCTCATGAGATCGCTAAGCCGTGCCGCTATTGTTCCGAGCATCCGCAGCTCGCGTTGATCCATCACCTCGCCACGGTCTATGGCGAGCAGGTATTTCTTGTCCGGCGAAAAGCTCGAGTAACATGCATCCATCAGTGTAGTGAGGTAGTCCACTCCCGCCGATCCAGCGGTCGCGGCCCCATCACCAAGGATGGCATCGACAACTTGTGCAAAGCCCGGCATCTTCTCATCAAGTGAGACAGTTTGAACTCTGTAACCACTCAATCTGGCAAGACACTCGATCTCGTGGAGCATACGACTCACGCCGCACCCGCGCTGACCCCGGATAATCACGCCCTTGCCGAGGGATGGCAGCAGGCAGTGCTTCAGTCTCTCGATCTCTTCTTCTCTGCCCACCAAAGAAGCGGAGTCGGGCGGGAGCATGTTATCGAGAAAGACCGCGGAAGGACCAAGCAACCTCTCAAGCTCGAGACCCGCATGGACTGCATCTTTGTACCTTAAGAAAGGTTCCTTCTTAAGCAGATTGCCCACGAATTCGTCCCAGCCTGCCTCGATGCCGGGGTTGAGAGCGCTTGGATCATCCGGCGTGAGCTCAAGATGCTTTTCGAGTATCTCTTTCGCACCTGACCCACCGAATGGACAGCGCCCTGTCAGTACCTCATGGAGTATGACCCCCAGCGAGTAGAGATCACTTCTCCCATCACCTGGCATATGACGGATGATCTCCGGGGCAAGATAAGGCAGTGTCCCCTCAAGCGTAGGCAGGTTCGAACCCCTGCCGTAGTCGAAGCCGGCATCTATCAGGGTGACCTCGATACTTCCATTGCGCTCGCTGACACGGATACTATCGGGTTTGAGATCACCGTGGACGTTTCCGAGACTGTGAAGGTAGCGCAGACCGTCAAGCACCATGGCTGTTATCAGGACAAGTTCCCCTGTCCCTTTGGTCTTCAGGTAAGTTCTCAGATCAACAGCGTCAACCAGCTCCGTCACAAGCATCCGACCATGCGGTGAATCGCTGTCGAAATCCAGTGCTTTGACTATTCGCGTGTGGTCCAGTGAGGAAAGCAGCTCATATTGGGTCCGCAGCAGGCTTGCACTGAGTTCGTCACCACCATCGTCAGGCTTAACTAACTTGACGGCACACCTGCGCCCGGAACTGTCATGTGCCTCATAGACAACGCCGAAACTCCCACTGCCGATCTTGCTGTCGAGTATATAGTCCATCGATCACCGCTCTCTGCATGATCATACCCTAAACGCCGCCAAATCTCAACCACGGAGATCACTACGTTTAGCCGGCGATAACAGGGGTGTGTAGTGCCGTAAAGCACAAAGGTGGTGAGCGTGCTGGGGGTCGAACCCAGGACTTCCTGCTTAAAAGGCAGGTGCTCTACCAACTGAGCTACACGCTCAACCATCGAGAATGTATAGGATAACTACGGGCAAGTCAACGTTCAACCTTTATAAGCTCACCCCGTCCCGGCCCTATGGATATCAACTCCAGTTCGCAACCGGCGGTTTTCAGGATGCGCTCAACGTATTCCGTTGCACCCGGTGGAAGGTCATGCACCCCGGTGACATCGTCAAGCTCGCTCCAGGTTGCACTCGTAACATACCGTGGGACACAGTCAACCAGAAACTCGCTGTCTGCGGGAAACGTGTCGACAAGACTGCCGTGATACTCATAAGCGACGCATACATCGAGTTCGTCGAGACCGCCAAGTGTGTCGAGCTTCGTCAGTGCGATTGATGTAACACCGTTTAACATACACGAATACTTAAGAGCGACGAGATCGGGCCATCCGCACCGCCGCGGTCTTCCTGTTGTTGCACCGTACTCCCTTCCCTTTTCTCTTATCACCGACTGGAGAGGCTCGTCGATCAATGTTGGCATGGGACCCTCCCCGACCCTCGTCACATAAGATTTGACCACGCCTACAACCTTGTCGATGGCAGACGGCGCAAGCCCGGCGCCGCACGCGAGCCCATGTACGCCTGTGTTGCTCGATGTCACAAATGGATACGTGCCGTGGTCTATATCGAGAAGAAAACCCTGAGAGCCCTCAAGCAGTATCTCCTTGTCCCCCGCGATGCTCTCCGCAAGCACCCCCAGGGTATCGGCCGAGAACGCCTCAAGCATCGGGGTGTACTTCCGGCAATACTCCATGACCTGATCGTAGTCGACACCATACTCGACGCCCTGCACTTCGTGATAGGCCGCACACACCGTCCTGACTTTCTCTCCAAGCGTACGCGGGTTGAGAATATCTCCAACCCTTATGCCCAGTCTTGAGAACTTGTCGCTGTAACAGGGTCCGATCCCGCGCTTGGTTGTATCCAGCTTACGGTCGCCCCTCAGCTCTTCCCTCACCGCCTCCGCCTGCTTGTGTACCGGAAGAACCACGTGAGTTCTATGCGACACCCAGAGCCGTCCCGATGTCTCGATGCCTGCCTCGGCAAGCTCCTTTATCTCCTTATCGAGTACTTCGAGATCAAGGACGACACCGTTCCCGATCAGGCACGTTACGCCATCCCGGAGGATTCCAGACGGTATGAGATGGAGGACAAACTCGGTACCGTCGATTACGATTGTGTGTCCGGCATTTGCCCCGCCCTGACACCTCACAACAACGTCGGCATGCTCACAAAGTGAGTCAACGATCTTACCCTTGCCTTCGTCACCCCACTGCAAACCTATGACTGCTGTTACTCCCATATGGAGATCTCCTCCAGAATCGTCTCCAGCTCATTTGTGATATCACCCAGTGCAAACGGCCTTCCGACTTCGGCCATCGTCGCCTCGAAAGCTTTCGCAAAGTCGAGTATGTCACTGCGTTTCTTACCGATTGCCGAGACCCTCAGGATCTTACCCTCGAGGTCCTGCTGGCCCCCGGCCACAACAATACCATGCTTGTTTCTCAGGATCCCGGATACTTCCTCTGGATCCAGGGCATCCGTCCAGAATGCTCTCACCGCATTCGATTGCGTGGTCGCCACGGGTCTTAAGCCGGCGGATTTCATGACGAGCGTGACGGCCTCGGCTGACGACCGGCATGCCATCCATACTTTGTCCAGTCCCAGGCTGATAATTCTATCAAGAGAGGCCTTCGCAGCACAAACCAAAGATATGGCCGGGGTGAAGGGAGCCCCGGAGTGTCCTTCGTAGTACTTCCGGAGATCGAGGTAATACCTCGGGAGTACAGCCGACGCCATACGCCCCAGAGCCCTGTCGTTCATACAAACAAATGCCAGTCCCGGCGGCGCGAGAAGACCCTTCTGCGAAGCACCAATCGCACAGTCGATGTGCCACTGATCCTTCCGCAGTTCGTCGACACACAGGCTCGACGTACAGTCCACACATGTGAGTACTTCCGGCCCTTCTGAGCGCTCAAGATCATTCATGGCCTCGGTAACCGCCTTCACATCCGTGAGACTTCCGGTCGAGGTCTCGCAATGAGTCAGAAAAACGGTACTGATGCCGGGGGTTCGCCGGAGTGTGTCTCTCACCTGCTCCGGCGCCGGAGATTCTCCCGGTTCAATGTCTATCCTGCAAACTTCAACATCATAAGCCGCACATATCTCAGCCCATCTCGCGCTGAACTTCCCTGTTACCGGAACGAGCACTTTGTCTCCGGGTGAGAGGAGATTTGTGACCGCGGCCTCCATCCCACCCGTCCCCGAAGCGGTCAGGACCGAAACATCGTCCGCGGTCTGAAACGCATTCTTCAGGTTCTTGATCAGACCGGTGAGTATCTCTTCGAACGATTCCGTCCTGTGGTGGACAAGCGGTGCCCCGAGTGCATCTCTTGCTTGCGCGGATATGTTCACCGGGCCCGGTGTGAAGAGGTTTAAGAACGTGCGGTGTTCCTTATCCAACCTGAGACTTCCTTTTTTCCCAGATTCGTCTTCGCAGAGAACACAGCATATTCTATCTTCTTCTCCCTGCAGATGCCAGAGATATCGGACTCGCGCCGGCTGAGTTCGCTGCGCTTGAGCTTGTCCGCCTTGGTGAATACGACCAGGAGCGGACGGCCGAGAGAGGAAAACCAGTCGATCGCCTCACGATCGATCGGCAGCGGGAAATGCCTGATATCCACAAGGAGCACGATCCCTTTGAGGTTCGCACGCTTCGTCAGATAAGCATCGACATCCCGGGTCCATCTGGCCTTTTCAGTCTTCGGGGCTTTTGAGTAACCATAGCCCGGGAGGTCTGCAAGCACGTAGGTACCGTCACAAAGGTAGAGATTGACGGTCCGGGTCTTACCCGGGGTCGAACTCACGCGGGCGATATTCCGTCTCATGAGCACAGTGTTTATGAAGGAGGATTTCCCAACGTTGGACCGGCCCGCAACGGCTACTTCAGGGTAAGATTCAGCAGGCAGTGTGTCGCTTGTAAAACTTCCGAGGAACTCGACATTCATTTCACATCACTGATCCGTGTGTAACCCGCAGGTTTTGTTAGGTCAGGCAGAACGTTGCTTCCGCTTCTTCCTTGATGCTGTACGGCTTATCTGGGGTTCTGCCCCGGAAGTAATAAAATCCTGAGTTATTGTACAGCCTTTGACGTCTTTCTTGGCCGGCAGATCGAACATCAGGTCAAGCATCTTGTCTTCAAGGACGGACCTTAAGCCCCGCGCGCCGGTGTTACGCTTAATCGCCTGGCCTGCGATCGCGCTCAGCGCCGTGTCCTCGAAGTCGAGCTTGATCCCTTCGAGCTCGAAGATCCTCTGGTACTGCTTGCAGAGGGCACTCTTGGGCTTGGTCAGGATTGTCACCAGGGCATCTTCACTGAGCTCTTCAAGCGAGCATACGACCGGGAGTCTACCCACCAGCTCGGGAATGAAACCATACTTCAGAAGATCGTCGGGTTCTGCAAAGGTCAGGGTCTCGCTGAGTTTCCGCTCCTCTTTCTTCTTCACATCCGCACCGAATCCGATGGTGCTGCTCCTGAGTCTCCGCTCGATTATCCTGTCGAGCCCGTCAAACGACCCACCACATATAAAGAGTATGTCCTTGGTATTGACCTCGATGAAACGCTGCTGCGGATGCTTCCGTCCACCCTGGGGCGGTACATTGGCGATCGTACCCTCGAGTATCTTAAGCATCGCCTGCTGAACGCCTTCACCGGAGACATCCCTGGTTATCGATGGGCTGTCCTGCTTCCGCGCGATCTTATCCAGCTCATCGACATAGACAATGCCCTTCTCGGCTGCCGCGAGGTTGTAATCGGCGTTCTGGAGCAGTCTGGCAAGTATGTTCTCGACATCCTCACCAACGTAGCCGGCTTCGGTGAATGCCGTCGCATCGACGATCGCGAATGGGACGTGGAGAAACCGGGCAAGTGTCTCGGCCAGCAGGGTCTTTCCCACACCCGTCGGTCCTATCAGGAGGATATTGCTCTTGTCGACCTCAACACCGCTCTTGGCCTTGGGTGATGTTATCCGCTTGTAGTGGTTATAGACCGCAACCGAGAGGATCTTCTTGGCGCGGTCCTGACCGATAACATACTGATCGAGGAATTTCTTGATCTCCGTCGGCTTTGGCAGGCTCTTCTTGGGAGCGGCCGCCTCTGTCTTTGTATCATCATCGAGAATCGCGCTACACAGCTTTATACAGTCACTGCAGATATAGACATTCTGACCGGATACCAGTCTTGAGACTTCTTCCTTGCTTCTGCCACAGAATGAGCATGAGATCTGTCGTCGTACGCCAGCTTTTCGTTTCACGGGTTGGCTCCTGGTTACCCCTTCTTAAAAATCACCTCATCTATTAATCCGTATTCCTTCGCTTCCTCAGCCGACATGAAGAAGTTCCGGTCCGTATCCCTCTGGATGGCTTCAAGGGTCTGTCCGGTGTGTTTCGACATTATCTCGTTAAGCCTCTCTCTCAGGGTCACTATCTCCTTGGTATAGATCTCTATGTCCGTAGCCTGACCCTGGCTTCCACCCAACGGCTGATGGATCATCACTCTCGCGTGGGGCAACGCCGAGCGCTTCCCCTTGGTGCCGGCTGCGAGGATGAGAGCCGCCAGACTTGCCGCCTGACCCATGCAGATCGTTGAGACATCAGGCTTTATGTACTGAATCGTGTCATAGATCGCAAGACCCGCCGGAAGCACGCCCCCGGGGGAATTTATATAAAGATAGATATCCTTATCCGGATCTTCTGCTTCAAGGAAAAGCAACTGCGCTATCGTCAGATTGACCACATTTTCATCTATGCCGGTGCCAATAAAGATAATCCTGTCCTTCAGGAGTCGGGAGAATATGTCATACGCTCTCTCCCCGCGTCCGGATTGTTCTACAACGATTGGAACCAGTCCCATTTGCCTCCTCCTCGGTGAAGACTCACTTCTTGACGTCGGCATGTTCAAGTAGGAAGTCGAGTACCTTGCCTTTGAGAATGTCTCTGCGCCAGCGTCCGACTTCATCGGACTCAGCTGCTCGCCGCCTTGCTTCATCAATCGAAATCCCGGTCCTGTTTGCTATCGATTTAAGAACTTCTTCTATCTCATCATCCCCGACCGTGATCTTTTCCCTTTTAGCTATGTCGTCAATAATGAATTGCTCCTTTACAACATTGACGGCAAGCGGGCGAAGACGCTCGCGGATCTCGCCAAGTTTCTGCTGTGCATCGCTGTCTTCGGCTGTTTCATTCTCTTCCTTGTATGACTTCATCATCGACTCGAGGCCCATGTTTACGAGACCATCCGGTACCTCAAAACGGCTGTCTTCGACGATTGAGTGAAGAATCTCCTGCTTCACCTTCCGGATGGACTCCTGTTCATGTGAGGCCACAAGGCCTTCCTCGATCTTGGACCGCACCGACTCCATCGAGTCAAGACCGAGAGTCTTCGCAAACTCCTCGCCGATCTCGGGGAGTATCTTCTTGCCGATCTCCTTGACCTCGATTCCGAAGGTGACCGACTGCCCTCTCATTTCCTCCTGGGGAAAGTCCTCAGGGTACGTGACTTCAATCGTCTTGCGGTCACCCTTCTTCACCCCCATTAGGCCGTCATTGAAATCCTTGACAAGCGCGCCGGCACCGATCTCCGCCGGATAGCCGGTAACCTGGCTCCCGGGTACCGGCTTCTCATCGGTACCCACCCGCCAGTAATCCATCACGACGACATTACCGGTTTCGGCCTCATGGCCGAGCTTCTCAAACTGAGCAAGACGCTGCCGGAGGCCCTCGAGTTCCTTGTCGACATCCGCTGTCTCAATGGTCTTCGTTTCCTTCCGGGCCTTTATACCCTTGTATTTCTTGATCTCGACCTCCGGAAAGAGCTCGATCGCTATCTCAAATGAGAGCGGGCCCTCGGCCCCATACTCCATGTTGCTTATCTCGGCAGGTATGACCGGACGAAGCGATTCCTTCTCCAGCGCCTGCTGATAGGCCTGAGGAATGAGCTTCTCGATCGCTTCCTTCTGAGCTGTCTCCGCAAATCGCGCCTTGATCATGTCGAGCGGGGCCTTTCCCTTTCTGAATCCGGGCAGCGCGATTTCCTTCTTTATGCCCTGCATGATGCCATCGATCTCATCCTCCACACGCTCCCGGGGAATCTCAAAC
>JALGZP010000142.1 GCA_025774845.1 bacterium | reverse complement strand
GAGTTCGAACGGGGCGAGAGCGGTTTCCTCGTCACGGACTGTAATCTAGAGACCTCGGTCGCAGGAGTCCTTGCGGCCGGAGACGTGAGAGAGAAAGAACTGAGGCAGGTTTCGACGGCGGTCGGTGAGGGCGCGGTCGCTGCGATGTCGGCCTATACCTACCTTGAAAGCCTTGATAAGTAGGCTTGACAGGGCTACGGATACCTTGTAGCTTCTGGCAAATACCGGAGCGGATGACCACATGAGAGAATACAGATTCAAAGGTATCGAAGAGAAGTGGCAGGTCCTCTGGAACTTCAACAAGACCTTCAGCCCGGGAAGACACAGGGACAGACCCAAGTACTACTGTCTTGTGATGTTTCCGTATCCGTCCGGTGATCTTCATGTAGGCCACGGCCGAAACTATATCCTCGGCGATTCGCTGATGCGGTGGAAGACGAAGGAAGGCTACCGTGTGATGTTCCCCATCGGTTGGGACGCCTTCGGTCTTCCCGCAGAAAACGCCGCGATAGAGAATAACGTACACCCGCGTGTCTGGACCGGCCAGAACATCGAGCGTATGAGGGAGCAGCTCGACGGCTGGGGTATCGGCTTTGACTGGAAACGCGAGGTCGCCGCCTGCGATCCTGACTACTACAAGTGGACCCAACTCTTGTTCCTCTGGATGTATAGAAGAGGACTTGCCTATAAAAAACAGGCAGCGGCCAACTGGTGCCCCAAGTGCGCCACGGTGCTTGCAAACGAGCAGGTGGTTGCCGGTGCGTGTGAGCGCTGTGAGTCACCCGTGAGCTTCACGCGGCTCGAGCAGTGGTTCTTTAAGATCACAGACTATGCTGAGGAACTCCTCGAGGGCGTTGACGGACTCGACGGTTGGCCGGAGCGCGTAAAGACGATGCAGCGTAACTGGATCGGAAAGAGCGAGGGAGTGGACATCTTCTTCCGTCTTGAGGATGGAAAAGACCTTCCCTGCTTTACCACCAGGCAGGATACGATCTACGGAGCGACCTATGCGGTTCTCTCACCCGACCATCCAGAGCTCAGGGCGATACTTGCGGGGAGTCCCCATGAGAAGGAGGCACTTGAGTTCGCGGAGGAAGTGAGACGCCGTGCACTCGAGAAACAGCCGGACGATACCGAGAAGGAAGGCATCTTTACAGGCAAGTACATCATAAACCCCGTGAACGATGAGCGTATACCTCTCTGGATGGCCGACTATGTGGTCGGTGAATACGGAACCGGTGCGATAATGGCAGTCCCCGCCCATGATCAGAGGGACTTCGAATTCGCCAGGAAATACGATCTGCCGATAAGGATGGTCATATCTCCCGATGGAGTCTTAAAAGACGCGGACGGCTTGGACGCGGCCTACGAGGGCGAGGGAACCCAGGTCAATTCAGGCCCCTTCGATGGCCTGGCCAACACGGAAGCGATGGGTAAGATCGCAGACTACATGGAGGAGAAGGAGATCGGAAAGCGTGCAGTGCGCTACCGGCTGCGTGACTGGCTGATATCACGGCAGCGCTACTGGGGCGCGCCCATTCCGATGGTCTACTGTGATAAGTGCGGTATCACACCCGTGCCTGAAGAGGACCTTCCGGTCTTGCTGCCGGAGGTGGAGGAGTTTAAGCCCACAGGTGAGTCACCGCTTAAATACGTTAAGAGTTTTGTGGAGACCAAGTGTCCATCGTGCGGCGGACCTGCGAAGCGGGAAACAGACACGATGGATACGTTTGTTGACTCCAGCTGGTATTACCTCCGGTATCTCACGCCCGATGATAAGGAAAGACCATTCGGTGTGGAGGAGGCCTTCGAGTGGATGCCGGTCGATATGTATATCGGAGGCATCGAGCATGCCATAATCCACCTGCTCTATTCGCGCTTTGTCGCGAGGGTATTTGCCGATATGGGACTCATCCCGGTGAGGGAGCCCTTCACCCGTCTTTTCACACAGGGCATGATATGCAAAGATGGCGCGAAGATGTCCAAGAGCAAGGGAAACACCGTCTCGGCTGATGAGCTGATAGACAGAGTGGGCTCGGACACGGTGAGGCTGTCCACGCTCTTTGTGGGGCCCCCTGAGAAGGATGTTGACTGGCTTGACCGGGGCGTGGAGGGTTGTGGCCGGTTCATCCACAGACTGTGGCGTATAGTCGACCGCATATCCCGGTGGAACGTTCAACCCGGGATTCTTGATCCGAAGGATCTCGCTCCTGAAGATCTGGCCCTCTTAAGGAAGTCACACTGGACGATAAAGAAGGTTACCGAGGATGTGACCTTCAGATTTCACTTCAACACCGCTATCAGTGCAGTGATGGAGCTCGTCAACGAAATGTACAAACGCTGGCCGGAGTCGAGCGATACCCCACCGGGCGTTTCTACCATGCTGGTGATGAGGGGTGCCGCTGAGACGGCACTTCACATGCTCGCTCCCATGATTCCACATGTCTGTGAGGAGATGTGGAGCAATCTCGGTCATGTTAGGAGCATATTCGAAATCCCGTTTCCCGTGTGGAATGAGGAACTGCTTAAGACAGAAACCGTAACCGTGGTTGTCCAGATAAACGGCAAGGTGCGAGCCAATATCGAGGTACCCGCAGGTGCAAGCCAGGAGGACGTAGAGGGGCTGGCCAAGGAGGATGCATCAGCTAAGAAGTGGCTGGATGGGAAGTCGATCAAGAAGTCCTTCTACGTGAAGGATAAGCTAGTCAGTTTTGTTTGTGGTTGATTTTCAGCTTGCATCGGAGCCCGACCCCTGCCATAATCCCGGGCGATCACAATTTGTGGTACCAACAGCGCTCGATACCCAACTGTTTTTGTAACCCCTGTGATGCAAAGGAGGGAAGTATGCGATACCTAGCACTGCCCGTTGCCGGTATCCTGGTCTGCCTTTGCGTGGCCATGTCGCTCATGATGGGCTGCGCGGAGACTCAACCGGAGATCATTCCGAGAAACGTGATCTTTGGGAATCCTGAAAAAGTGAGCCCGACCATCTCACCGGACGGTACGATGCTCGCCTATCTGGCACCTGTCGATGACGTGCTCAATGTCTGGGTCAAGACCATCGGCCAGGACGACGACAGGATTGTCACCAGTGACACTGATCGAGGCATCAGGCTTTACTTCTGGGCTGCCGACGGAAAACACATCATGTATCTTCAGGATATCGGCGGTAATGAAAACTGGAGTCTCTACGCCGTCAATCTTGAGACGAATGACATGAGGCAACTCACCCCGTATGAGGGTGTGAGGGTCGAGGTAATTGAACGCGACAAGAACTTCCCGGATGACCTCCTGATCGGAATGAACAAGGAAGATCCACGCCTTTTC
>JALGZP010000020.1 GCA_025774845.1 bacterium | reverse complement strand
CCCCCCGGTGTCAATGGTTTATCCATTTCAAAGTGCTATGAATGGGGGCCTTCATACGTTATCCTGAACCGGGACCACTGAATCCTATCGGAGGTTATGAGAAGTCAACGTGAAGTACGGTAAGACCTTTATACTGGGTGTCTTAAACGGTGTGCTGTTCAATCTGGCAGAAGCACTGGTCGGGGGCACAACAGTCCTACCCACATTTGTCAGCAGCATCACAACGTCCAAGGTCCTGGTCGGGCTGTCCGGGACGATGGGAAATGCGGGTTGGCTCATGCCCCAGCTCGTGGTGGCAAACCTGATTGGGCACGCCAGGCACAAGAAGCCGGTCTATGTCTGGGCAGGTGCAGTCCGGATCGCAGCAATCTGGGGAATAGCCTTACTTGTCCTCCGGCTGGCCAAATCGGACTCTACGCCCTTTGTAATCGCATTCTTCACACTGTATTCAGTCTATTGTCTCGGGGCGGGTGTCGCCGGCATACCGTTTATGGATATTGTCGGCAAGGCAGTACCCGCCCGGAGACGCGGGACTTTCTTCGGGGCAAGACTCTTCTTCGGCGGAATCGCAGCGGCACTTGGCGGCATATTCGTAAGAAACATCCTTGCATCCCGGCCCTTTCCCGAGAGCTACGCCATTCTCTTTATAACGGCATCGGTGATCATCACCCTCGCTATTATTGCCTTCTGCCTGGTCTCGGAGCCTGAGGCAACAGTCCGGGAGCCGAGAATGCCGTTCCGGCGCTTCCTGCTCAAGGGTCCATTCCTCCTTAAGAATGTGAGGAGCTACAGGTGGCTTCTTATCGTAAGGATCATGCTGGGGGTGTGGGGTATGGCCCTGCCGTTTTACGTCATCTACGCCCGAGAGCGCCTCGCACTCGAACCGGCAGCGGTGGGAGTCTTCCTGTCGATTCAGATGGTCGGTATGATTCTATCCAACATTTTGTGGGGGGCGCTGAGCAACCGGATCGGTAATAAGATAGTGCTTCTGCTGGTCTCCGCGGTCGCGATTCTATCCCCGCTGATCGCAATCCTAACCAATGTGGTGGCACCTCTCCGGAATACCGTTGGCTTCGGCATGGTGTTCTTCTTTCTCGGATTCACACTGAGCGGCATCAGGCTCGGCTATGCGAACTACATGCTCGACGTATCTCCCGAGGCGGAGCGACCGACCTATCTCGGTTTCATGCACACCTTCCTTGCACCCGTCCTCCTGCTATCCGCGGTCGGTGGCTACATGATTGAAAAGACATCCTACGAAGTCCTCTTCTTCACAGTCTTAGGTGCCGGCTTGATCGCCCTGATCTTCGCCCTACAGCTGGAAGAGCCCCGGCGCAAGAAAGTACCGTAACACTTCGGTCACAGGTGTAAATAAACGTTACACCCCTCGAATCCCTTGATGGTCAAGCTGTTATGCCCGTAAACCCACCGGAGCACCGTCAGGATGATTACACTTGAACCTCACCGAGAGAGTGCGATCTGTTCAATGCTCTCCCTCTATCTGTCTGTCTGACAACGGTATCCGAGCTCCGCGCAGGCTTTAGGCAATGTGGCATCGTCTTTGCAGTTGGAGCATGCGGAGGTTCCTAGGGGGCGAACGGGAGCCGCGCGAGCCTGAGGGCGGCGGCACCGTCGATCGGTGAAGTGTTGGGATGTGTGGTAAGCCGGTTCCCGTTCCATTCTGACAACTGAATTCGACTGGAGATAAGCAGACCGTGGAGATGAAGTTGAGATGAGACTTGATGATATGACACTCTCAGGGGATCGGTTCAACATTGTAAGGAGGTTACTCAGGTTTTCCAGTTATCTGTTGCTTTTCCTTCTTCCTCTAAATTCCTTCGCTAAAGCTCACCTCTGGAAGCTAAGACCCTTCCGTGCGACTGACACTGAACATTCTGGCGGCGATCACATCTGTGACCTCAGAAGGGACGGCGACGGAAATGGAAGACCTGACAGGCTCGGCGATTGCGTTCGGCTTTCTGGAACAGTGATCGCCGAGCCCTCCACCTTTGAGACCGGCGGGTGGATCTTCTGGATAAGAGACCATACATGCGGTGTTATGGTCTATGGCGAACCCGAAGACCTTTCCGTTGGCGACTATGTTGATGTTCGGGGTTGGTTAAGGGTCACGAACGGGAGTTACTTCTTTCCAGAGACCGGCCTGGCAACACTGGGGGATGTCGCAGTGGAAAACGGGGGTACAATCCTGCGAGGAAAGCGAGATAATCAACAGCCGGTGGTTATCGCCGCGGAAGAGTTCTGCAGCAATCGCGAGATGTATAGCGGCAATCTTGTTACGATAGGGGGTCTTTCAGTCACGTCGCCGGCCTCAAGTGAAGGCGGCAACCTCTTTTTCCGGCTTCATAACGGTAGCGACTCCATCATCGTCTACCTCGACGAAGACACCGGGTGCTCACTTGAGCATGAACCCGGCACCAGCATAACGATCACGGGTATGGTCATCCGCATGAGGACACCTTCCAGGTTTGCTGATTCACCTTCGTGGTGCATCGCACCGAGATGGGTGGATGACATAGAGAGCGAAACCCGCTACTCCAATGTCGCGCGGCGGATGTGGGGGGAAATCAAGTTAGGTTTCTTCAATCAGGACTGAACCCTGGGAGCCATAATCTCTTCTAAGGCTTCCCTCAGGGTCTGCGGATCGAGTTTTCGCCTCAGGTTACCGCGTACGGAAATCGATATGCCTCCGGTTTCCTCCGAGACAACAACCACCACAGCATCGGTTTCCTCAGTGAGTCCGACCGCGGCCTTATGACGCATCCCCAGCGTGGCAGGTAGCATGGGGTTCTCAGACAGCGGCAGCACGCATCCGGCTGCGACTATCTCTTCCCTTACGATGATGCATGCACCGTCATGCAGTGGTGTCTGCGGGGTGAAAATAGTGCAAAGGAGTTCATAGGTAACCTTCGCGCTGATGCGGGTCCCGGTGTCGATATAATTCCTGAGACTTGCCTCTCTTGCGATAACTACAAGGGCCCCGGTCTTCCTGAGCGACAGTTCCCGTGTCGCCCGCACAATCTCATCGAGCACGGCTAGATGTTCGGGTCGCATGAAATAACGCACAACCCTGCTCTGGCCGAGCTGGGCGAGTACACGTCTGAGTTCCGGCTGGAATATGATAACAAAGGCCACGACCCAGACAGTCTTGAGACTTGAGATCAGCCAGTTGAATGCGTCCAGCCGGAGCCAATCCGCGATGAACGAAGCTGCAATGATTATTATCAACCCGAGGAACATCTGAGCCGCCCTGGTTCCTCTTATGAGTTGAAACAGTTTGAAGAAAAGGAAGGTGACGATAACCACATCAAGGATATCGATCCACCAGCCGCTTATCCATTCAATCAACTGCAGACCTCCGCTCTCCGTGATGCTTCCCGACTCTTCAATTCAGCCAGCATACCGAGCGCCCTTGATACGCTCGCGACGTCGTGCACCCTGACAATACTCGCCCCTTTGAGCGCACCCGCCACACAGCATGTGATCGTTCCCTCCAACCTGTCCTCGGGCTTTTGTCCGAGCATTATCCCCATGAATGACTTCCTTGAAGGGCCAAGGAGTACCGGTTTCCCGATATCCAGAAATTCATCGAGCCGTGCAATGAGCTCAATGCATTGCTCCGCAGTCTTCGAGAAGCCGATCCCCGGATCGATTACTATGTTGTCCGCATTGACGCCCCGGCACTCGGCCGCGGCGACACTGTCTGAAAGTTCCTTTTTCACATCTAAGACTACATCATCGTAATTCGTGAACGTCTGCATGTTTTCCGGATTGCCACGCATATGCATGATCACAACCGCAGCGCCGTAGCGTTTCACAACGTCCGGCATCGCTTTGTCAAAGGACAACCCGCTTATGTCGTTTATCATGTGCGCGCCGAGCTTTAGCATTGTCTCTGCAACTTCCGCCCTGCGCGTGTCGATAGAAATGGGGACGTTGACATGCCGTACCAGATGTTCCACGACGGGACCAATCCGCCGGATCTCCTCTTCCGCACAGACGGGCTCGGATCCGGGACGAGTGGATTCCCCGCCGATGTCGATTATGTCGGCACCTTCCTCTGCCATCTGCCCGGCTCTTTCGACGGCACGCTCAGCCGTATCGAAACGCCCACCATCCCAGAACGAGTCGGGTGTGACGTTGAGTATTCCCATGATGCGCGGTTTCGTACCGAGTTCGAGCGTATGGCCCCTCAATGCCAGTTTCAAGTTTCCCCCTAACCAGAGACCTGCAATGGGGTAGTTTACCCTGAAAGCGCTGAGACGACAAGGGCTTGTCTCTCAGGTTGCTTGAGTATTCCCCTTGCTTCGGTGGTAACTATACGCGCACCCGGCTTCTTGACTCCCCTGATGGTCATGCAGAGGTGCTCGGCATCCACTATCACGTAGACCCCGGATGGCTTGAGCTCCCGGTTTATCAGGCCGGCTATCTCGCTTGTCATACGTTCCTGGATCTGAAGCCGGTGAGCAATAGCATCTACCGCCCTGACTATCTTGCTTATTCCGACGATGCGTCTTCCGCGTGGGACATACGCAACCCCGACCGTTCCGATAAAGGGAAGTAGATGGTGTTCGCAGACGGATGTAAACGCTATGCTCTTGACCACCACCAGGTCATGATTGTGTTCTGCTTTTATGGGCTTGAGATACCTGGCTGGATCATCCCGCGTTCCTGACAGTATCTCCTCGTAAAGATCGCAGACGCGCCGCGGTGTTTCGCCGAGACCGGCCCTCGGGATCTTCTCACCGACACCCTCAAGCAGGAGCTTCACTGCACGTTCTACTTTGGTACGGTCGAAACCAGCCTTTGGTTTCTTGCTTCCCCGCCGGGGCATCAGTCCAGCTCCTTTGCCGGCTCGTCCTCGGGCGACTCCTCGGCCGGTGGCGGGGGCGGGGGTTCAGTCGGAGTCCCGGTAACAGCATCTTCCTTCTTGGCCGCCGGCGCCAGCTTCTCACCTCTCAACACTTTTTCGATTTCCTCGCGGTCGAGTATTTCCTTTTCAAGGAGTGCTTTCGCAAGGTTCTTGAGTCCATCGACGTTGTCATTTATGAGCTTCTCGGCCCGCTCCTCCGCCGTATCGACGATAAGCCTTACTTCCTTATCGATCACGAGCGCAGTCTGCTCACTGTAATCCCGGTGCTGTGCGATCTCCCTGCCTAGAAATATCTGTTCTTCCTTGCGACCGAAACTCAGCGGCCCGAGGTTATCACTCATCCCCCATTCGCAGACCATCTTTCTTGCCACGTCCGTTGCTTTGTCGATGTCGGACTTGGCACCGGTAGTAAGCTCATTAAACACCGCCTTCTCGGCGGCACGCCCACCCAGGAAGACGGCGAGCTCAGCCATGAGCATGGTACGCGAGAAGTTGTGTCTGTCATCTATCGGAAGCTGGGCCGTCATACCAAGCGCACGGCCACGCGGCACGATTGTCACCTTGTGAAGCGGATCAGCTTCGGGGATCAGGCTCGCGACAAGAGCATGACCGGCTTCGTGATATGCGATCCGCTCCTTCTCCTCTTCACTGATGAGCAGGCTCTTCCGCTCCGGGCCCATCATCACCTTGTCCTTGGCTTCCTCAAAATCGGTCATCATCACACTCTTGCGATCTCTCCGCGCCGCAAGCAGTGCGGCTTCGTTTACGATGTTTTCAAGATCGGCACCGGATAGCCCCGGTGTACCACGGGCTATCAGTCTGAGTTCGACATCATCGGCCAGCGGGATCTTTCGCGTATGCACCTTGAGTATGCCTTCGCGTCCATTGAGATCGGGCATATCTACGACGATCTGCCGGTCAAACCTTCCCGGTCTCAGGAGCGCCGGATCGAGCACGTCGGGTCTGTTGGTCGCCGCAAGCAGGATCACACCATCGTTCGATTCGAATCCATCCATCTCGACGAGCAGCTGATTCAACGTTTGTTCGCGTTCATCGTGCCCGCCACCGAGACCGGCCCCGCGGTGTCTGCCGACAGCGTCTATCTCATCTATGAAGATTATGCAGGGCGCGTGTTTCTTTCCCTGCTCAAAGAGATCCCTGACTCGCGAGGCGCCGACCCCAACAAACATCTCAACGAAATCCGATCCGCTTATGCTGAAGAACGGTACACCTGCCTCCCCGGCCACGGCTTTTGCAAGAAGCGTCTTGCCCGTCCCGGGTGCGCCGAGAAGCAGGGCTCCTTTGGGGATTCGTCCACCCAACCTCTGGAACTTGCGCGGGTCTCTCAGGAACTCTATTACCTCTTGGAGTTCCTCCTTCGCCTCATCCGCTCCTGCTACATCGTCAAAGGTAACTTTCGGTCTGTCACCTGTAATAAGTTTGGCCCGGCTCCGCCCGAAGGAGAAAGCCCTGTTCCCACCGGCCTCCATCTGGCGCATCAGCAGGATCATTATCCCGACCAGGAAGAGAATGGGAACCATCGTGGTGAGCAGGAAACCGCCCCAGTTACTCTTCTCTCCCTTAGATCCTACATCTACCTCTTTGTCGATCGCCCAGATCCTGTCGGGCAACTCGGGATCCTCGGCGGTGAGCCATGTTTTGAACTTAACGACAGGCTGCGGCTCATCGTCCTTGATCACCACGATCTCATCCTTGAACTCGCCGTGAACTTCCCGCACGTCTATCGTTATTGATGCGATGTTGGCGGCAGTAATCTGGGCGCGCAACTCAGAGTAGAGAATTTCTATCTCGCCCGTTTCCCTCCTCCAGAAGACGGAGACGGCAACAAGCGTTATGAGAAATAGAATCACCCAGGCCAGCCCACCCTTCAGACCACGCCTCGGGGCACCCATCTTCCCGTCACCCCTGTAACCGCGCTTGCCGCCACCAGACCTCGGCAGTTCCAGCTTATCCTTACCGCTCTGTTTTGGTGTTTGCTTCTCGTCCATTTACCTCACCACCCACTATGTTAATCGTCTACGACCCCGATCGCAATGTAAGGGAGGTTCCTGTACTTCTGCTCGTAATCGAGTCCGTAGCCTATCACGAATTCATCCGGAATTTCAAAGCCGATGTAATCGATAGGAACCTCGATCTCCCTCTTCGGTTTCTTATCAAGCAACGTACAGATCCGCAGGGTCTTCGGGTGTCTGGCCAGAAGAATCGACCGGATGTAGTCGAGAGTAAGACCGCTATCAACGATATCCTCAACGATGATCACATCCTCGCCCTCGATGTTTATGCTCAGATCCTGGAGAATCCGGACGACACCCGAGCTTTCGGTTCCCCCATTATAACTTGAGACCGACATGAAATCGATTTCGTGGAGTATCTTAAGCTCCCGAACAAGATCGGCCAGGAAGATAATCCCGCCCTTGAGAACGCTGACCAGCACGGGGGTCGTGTCCGCGTAGTCACGACTGATCTCCTCCCCCAGTTCCGCCACCCGGCGCTTAATATCGTCCTCTGTGATCAGTATCTTGCCTATGCGCACCGCCAAGACCTAACCCTCCTCCCTGTGGGTGATCTTAACAACCATCTTCGTATCCTCGGTAATTCTTGCCCGGTTCGCCCTTCTCACACCTGCAATCCATATTATACCTTCACTGTCCCGAATTATCGGAATCTTTCCCCTCCGACTTGCCGGAACTTTACCATCAATGAATATATCATGAACCTTCTTCGAACCTGAAAGCCCAAAAGGCACAAACCTGTCACCCCGGCGCCAGTTGGTCACCACCAGTGGAGGTTTGAGTCCGGCCAGATCGAAGTACGCCGTGCTCCCATTGGTTGAGATGTCGCCATTTGAGGGTCTCTCGCTGAGGACCTCGGCGGTCAGCGCTACCCCTGAGGATCCGGCAAGCACCTTACCGGGTACTTCAAGCGTGACTTCGAAGTCTTCTCCCGGATCAAGACTCAGGCCGATTACGAGCCTGTCATATTCCCTGACCGCTGCGATACCTGAGCCTATGTCCATCCTCGAACCGGATCTGGATTCCGCTGCAAAAACGAGCAACGTGTTCAGGTTGTCAAAGGAAACCACCTGGCGGTCGCCTTCGAGCGATCTCAAGATAGAGTAGAGCGTGAACAACCGGACAGCGCGTGGGAGTTTCACAAACGCGCCAAGATCGATTTCAGTCCGGGTATTCTCCGATCTACAACATGTCTTCAGGGCTTCACCGGCCTCCGCCTTGAAGTACTCATCAAGCATGGAAAATACACTTGCCGTCCTTGCCAGTGAATCGACTATCCTCGGGTTGAACTCCCGCTCAAGCAGCGGCATCAGGGTCTGTCTCACCCTGTTCCGCTCATAGCGATTATCCAGATTGGAGCTGTCCAGCCTGTAGGTGATTCCGTTTTCCTCAAGATACGTGATGATCTCGTCCCGCGTGGTTTCTATAAGCGGTCTTATCACCCTCTCCTCGACTGCGGGCCTGATACCGGTGAGCCCGGCGATAGCGCTTCCCCGGATGATGTTAAGCATGACCGTTTCAGCGTTGTCGTTCGCGTTATGACCCGTAGCGATCTTGTTAAACCCTGTCGCTTCAAGGACCCGTTCGAAGAAGGCATATCTCGCCTTCCGGGCAGCTGCTTCAATTGAGAGCTTCTGTGAACGCGCAAGCTCCGGAACATCCTCTCGATGCGTTGTAACCGGCAGGGAAAGGTCCCCGCAAAGACCCTCAACAAAGCGCATGTCCTCGAGTGATTCATCTCCCCTTATTCCGTGTTCGAGATGCGCTGCGTGAAGTTTTATCCCGCAGGAGGTCTTGAGCAAGGCAAGGGCGTGAACAAGTGCAACTGAGTCGGGCCCGCCGGATAAGGCCACGACCACACGATCCCCGCGCTTGAGCATCGCGTATTTCCCGATGGTAGCTTGCACGCTTTTCAGTAACATGCGTAGCCGCCCTCCCGGAGGGTGATCACCTGGCCACATGCGGCAACTTGGTAGTCACGAATAGAGTTAACCGAAGATCGTGGGGAGCCTTCGCCGCAAGATGCTGCCTTTTCAGGTCGGATAACCCTCTCAGATGAAACACCTGGTGGCGGTGCAGGGACTCGAACCCCGGACACAGAGATTATGATTCTCCTGCTCTGACCAACTGAGCTACACCGCCAGCAAAAAGGCAGGAACTCAAATCCTGACCAGTGCCTGCTCCCCGCCTTTTTAGGGATACTACTTGAGCTCCCCGTGTCTGTCAAGAGGTATGAAGGCCTGCCATATGCGCTTGACACCGGAGTCTGTTGTACAGTAACTTGAGTATGCTTTGTAGGAAAAAGGAGAGTAAGTGATGGAGCGTTCGTTCGGCAGGGCAATCAGTGTGTGCATCGCCGTAATCCTGATTCTGGCCTGCCTCTCGGGCTGCAGCAAGGAATCGGTTTTCCTCACAGACAAGTTCGAGAACGATGAGCGCTTCAGAGACACTACGTTGGTGGCTCTTGACTCCGACTGGGCAAACCGCGGCCGCAGTGCCGCTCCCGGCTGGTTGTCGAAGCGGTTGGCCGTCGGTGCCTGGCAGGGTTATCTGGCCAGGGCCTTCATCGGATTTTCCTCCCTCCCCGACAGCGGCGTGGAAATAACCAACGCGACACTTCACCTGTACGGTGCAAGAGTAGAAGGAAGCGCCGGGAATGATTTCGGTGTCTTCGCCCTGACCGATACACTCGACCAGATCAAGCTCTACTGGGGCAGCATGCCTGAGCGCAGTACTGACGATAGCGTCAGATTCAACCCGCCTGCCCAGTCTGAGACTTCTGTGGACGTTGATGTCACCGGCATCGTTTCGTCATGGGTTTCAAACGAACAACCCAATCTCGGGTTGGTCGTGAAGCTCCTGGATGAGGAGGCACTCGGCGGAGATGTTATCGTGGAGTTCGCATCACGGGAGACCCCTCCCACCGACACCCTTGATCACAGACCTGCGCTTACGATCGCCTATATCGATACCGGCGGGCTCTCGCACGATACGCTGTCGGTGGCGGCCGTAGACGTGTTTGCGGACACGCTGGTCACACCTTTTCCCGTGGATACGCTGGGAGTTCTCTGCGGGAACGGTTTCCCATCGAGGGCTTTTGTCAGGTTCGATGTGTCGGCCGTACCTATTGAGGCAACGGTCACCAGGGCAGAGCTCAAGCTGACTCCCGATCTCGACGGGTCGTCATTCGACTCGATTACCGTGACCTGTCATGCCGTGCTGAGTCCCGGCTGGACGGGGTACAATTCAAACCAGGGAGCCACAGGGTCAGGCACCCAGCTGCTACTCGTCGACTCACTTATGCAGGGAGACACGATCGACATGGTGATCACGCCGCTGATCCAGCCGCTCGTGGCCAGGAAGGAAACGAGTTATGGGCTTGTTATCAAGTCCGTTGACGAAACGGCGGATATCGATTTCGTCAGATTCTTCTCCAGCCTGGCAACCGACACGCTTGTGCGGCCCAGACTCGAGATAGACTACATCATACCCCCCAGCCCCTCGTACCGGGAGGAACAATGAGTGTGATTCGACCTGCGGTCACCGTTTTCCTGTTGGCTGTTCTTGCAGGCACTGTGCTGGGGGATTCGATTTTCGACCAGAGCGGGATCGGTAGAGATGTGATCCCGGCGGTGGGACACACACGCGCCCTGGCCGGGGCTGTGACCGCCAGCAAAGATCCTTATTCCTGTTCGATCTTAAACCCGTTTGGAGCCGCATTAGCAGACAAGATCACCATCAGCATGGGGTTCTCCCACACGGGCACAAAGACAAAGAACGCTGAAGAGGAAATGCGTACAGTGACCACGATTTTCCCTTCGGTTGCGCTTACCGTACCGCTTAAGGGATTCTCCGTCATGACCGGCCTCTTCCTCGAAAAGCAGGGAAGGCTGAGCCTCACTATGAGGGACACGGCATACTCGGATGAGGGCTACGATATCGATTACCGGAGAGAAGCCTCCGTTCACTCTGTTCCGATCTTTGTCTCAGCCGCAGTTATACCGAGGCTGATAGTCTCGGGAGGAATCCTGATTTCATTCCTCGATATCCGTGAGAAGACGACCACCGACTTCATCTCCGATGAGCTTGTTGACGGGCGGGATGTCGACGACACTTATGCCACGGGAGAATCGTTTGCCGGCGGCTTCCTGCTTGATCTTGACAGGGTCCGCCTGGGAGCTCTCTTCCGGACCGGTACTGATCTGGATGCGACACTCGAGCGTGAGAACAGGTACGCAGGTATCTGGTCCAGTGAGGACTTCACAATTTCATCGGACCAGGCACTCAGTGCGGGGCTGTGGATCAATCCGGCGCGACAGGTAACGATTGAGGCGGACTACCACCGTAACCCCTGGGCTGATGTCACGATCGACGATGTATCCGTGACCGCCAAGACTGTCGAGAGATGGTCCGTCGGGGCGAGGTACGAGGGTGATTACCTCTGGAGCGCTTCGAAGTATCCTCTTGTCGCGGGCTACTACAGGCAGCCGCTTGCCTGGGAAAGTGATCTCACGGGTGAAATCACCGAAGAATTCTGGTCCCTCGGAACGTCAATTCCAATAGGCGATGAAAGGGCCTCGATCTCAATCGCGGTGGAGATGGGTAGAAGACAGGCACAGAACACGGACGATCTTCACGAGACGATGTACGGTTTCTCCGTTTCGGTTTCCGCCACCGAGGCCTGGCGAAGAGAAATAAGGAGGTGATCGCTCTAACGGGCTGTATCCCCCTGAATGTGGAGATTCCCCTGCCATGAGGAGGTCACGAGCATGAAGTATAACGCTTTCATCAATGCGGTTCTCGCCACTCTGATACTTATGTTGGTACTCCCGCAGGTCTCTCTCGGGGCGGACGGCGATCACATCAAGTGGTACGGCCTCGGCGGAGAGCTGAACGGCCCGAAACGCTGGTTCGGTAGAATCGGGATCACCGAATATCTCGGTGCCGAGGTGATATTCGCCATGGAGCACACTTCCCGGGAATGCAAGAAGGGTGTAGGAGACTGTGATTCGACTACGCTTGATGTAGGCGCCGGTGCTATATACGAGCTTGTTCCGGGCGCAAAGGTAACCCCATACCTTGCCGGAAGGTTCATCCTTACGATGACCGGCAACGGTACCTCAGAGACATCGGGAACGGTGGAGGCCGCAGGCGGCGTCGAATACCTGCTGATGAAGCGTCTGGGTATCAGCGGTGAGCTCAACTTCAGGTTCCGCACCGATCCGACCCATGTCGCAACTGCTACGCGTATAAGGTTTTACTTCTACTTCTGAGCTCCGCAATGGACTCAAGGTAGTAGTCTCTCCTGCCGATAAACGCCGTAGGTATCTAAATTTACGTCATGTCATGACCTAAGCTGGCTTGTTTATGAGCAAAAACTCTGACAAGAAGCCGCCGGAAGGGAAACGATCCTTCTGGCTAACGCTGCTCGCGAGGTCGGGCCTCGGGATACAAGGAAAGTTCTTGATCCTGGTCACCGCCGTCATCGCAGCTGCTGTCATCGGGTTTTCCTGGTTCTTTATCCGCCATGAGCGAAGCGTCATCACAGAGGCGCTCCTTCAAAGAACACAGAGCCTGGGGAAGAACCTTGCCTACAACAGCCGCTACGGCGTGCTGGTAAGGGATGCGAGAGGTCTTAACAAGCTGGTCTCGGGTATTGAGATGGAGGAGGACGTCGTCTATGCGATGGTAATCGATGAAGACGGCACCATCCTCGGCCACACCACCCCATCACGAGTAGGCACAAAGACAGACATCCCGGATGAGCTCACCGGTTTCATCGACGATCGGGATCTGCCGACTCACCGTACAGAACCCCGGGATGATCTCATCCATTTCGTCACTCCGGTTGAGACCATAAAGCAGGAACTCTCGAGAGAGGAACTTCTGCTTCCCGGCGAAGACATCTCCGACATCGCAAGCCCGTACAGTGACGCAGAGGGTGCCAAGGTTGAGAAGATCGGAAGAGCCGTGGTTGGAGCCTCTGTCCTCGGCATAGAGCGGATGATGATCGGGGTCAGGGTGATTGTCGCAGTCATAGGCATTGCGATCGGCTGCGCTTCTGTTTTCGCGGTGTACGGTATGGCAAGGGCTGTCGTCATTCCCATAAGGAGACTTGTAGGCGCAACCGAGAGAATCGCTTCGGGTGACCTGAGTCACATGGTAGAGGCCAAAGGCACCGACGAAGTCGGCGAACTGGCGCGATCATTCAACAGCATGGTTCTGGATCTCAGAAAGTCTCACGAGGAAGTCGAGAACTACAGCCGCACGCTTGAGGACAAGGTGACAGAAAGAACGGCCGACCTGGAAGACGTCAACAAGTCTTTGCGGGACACACAGGCCCAGCTGATTCAGGCAAGCAAGATGGCCGCCATGGGCCAGTTCGGGGCCGGAGTGGCGCACGAGCTCAACCAGCCACTGGCCGGGATCACCGGATACACCGATCTCCTGCTGCTCAAGATAGAAAAGGAAACCCCTGAGTGGAGATACGCCAAGAAAATTGAGGATCAGTGCGTCCGGATGACCAAGATCGTAAACAACCTCAGAACCTTCGCACGGCAGTCGAAATTCGAGTACTCCCAGACGTCAATCAACCAACCGATAGATGATGCCCTGATGTTACTCGGGGAACAGCTAAGGTCGCATAACATTCAGGTCAGACGGGAGCTTTCACCGGACCCGCCGAAGGTGCTCGCCGATGCGAACCAGCTCGAACAGGTGTTTCTCAATCTGATATCCAATGCTAAGGACGCCATGGAGTCAAAAGGTGGCGGGACGGTGACCATAATATCACGCGAGGCGGAAAAACCTGATTTCGTGGAGGTGCTGGTTGCCGACACCGGTAGCGGCATGGACAGCGCAACGATGACGGACATCTTCAATCCATTCTTTACCACCAAGGGGGTCGGCAAGGGGACGGGCCTCGGTCTTTCGATCAGCCTCGGCATAATCGAGGACCACGGAGGCCTGATAGAGGTGTACAGCGTCAAGGGAGATGGCACAGTATTCAGACTCTCCCTGCCTGTGCTTAATGCACCGGCATGCTGGGAAATGACCAATTGCCGGGGAACCTGCGGCACGGATAAGGAAGACTGTCCGGCATACAAAACCAAGAAGGGCCATTCCTGCTGGGAGGAAGTGGCCAAACGGCACAGGAGGAAAGGAGACCCTCTCCCGCCGAACTGCAGAAACTGCAGTGTCTATGAACGGAAGTCGCGCCGGCCTCTGGCAGAGTGCTGGGACTTCGAGGAGGCAGTAGTTCAATGAGCGGTAACATCCTGGTAGTAGATGACGAACAGATCGTACGCGATTTCTTCAAGGACATCGCACTGTCTATGGGCGGAAATGTTGAAACGGCAGAGGACGGAGACGTAGCAGTCGAGAAGTGCAGGAAACAGCACTTCGATCTCGTCTTCATGGATATGCGGATGCCCCACATGAGCGGGCTTGAAGCATGCAAGACGATACTCAGTCTTGATCCCTCCACAAAGGTCATCATGATGAGCGGATACTCTGATGACGGAATGATGGAAGAGGCCATGAGCTCCGGCGCAATGGCAAAGATCTCCAAACCGTTTGACCTGAAGTCGCTTCTCCGGCTCATAGAAAAGGCAAACAGGAAAGGCAACGGCGGTGGTGGCAAGAGCGAGGGGCGTCTCTACCTGTTTCTATCACTGTAATCAGGAGTAATGACGGGCACCTGTAATACCCTCCGCGGTGCCCGTACCACACATCAAGCCACGTCAAAGATTGGTTGACAGTCGCTCCCAGGTTATGATAACCGATTGGTGTTCCAGCACTGCCTAACACCCTAAGAGGGGGTTAAGAGAAAAGTGAGTAAGGAATACTGGCCGTCAAGGACATCTTTCGTGCTGGCCGCGATCGGGTCGGCGATCGGGCTCGGGAACGTGTGGCGTTTTCCCTATATCTGTGTCAATTACGGGGGAGGCGCATTTCTCATTCCCTATCTTGTAGCACTGTTCACCGCGGGAATACCGCTGATGATTCTCGAGATGGGCCTGGGTCACAAGATGGAAGCCTCAGCACCCGTTGCATTCCGTGGCACCGGCAAGGGCCGGGAGTGGGTGGGATGGATGGCGGTCGGGGTAGGCTTCATGATCATCTGCTACTATGCCGTGATCATGGGGTGGTGTGCGAATTTCTTCAGGTACTCTTTCAATCTTGCATGGGGCTCCAACACTGAGGACTTCTTCTACAATCAGTTCCTCAACAGATCGGCGAACTTCAAGGATGTCTTCTCGATCAGCGGGCCTATCCTGGCAGCGCTTCTGATATCCTGGGTTCTCATAATTCTCTGTATATGGAAGGGGGCACGAAGCGTCGGCAAGGTGGTTTATCTCACGGTACCCCTCCCATGGATCTGCCTTGTCCTCTTTGTGATAAAGGGCTTGTCCCTCCCCGGCGCGGAACAGGGTATCGCCTACTACTTGACTCCGAATTTCGCTGCTTTGCGTGACAGCAGTGTGTGGCTTGCAGCATACGGTCAAATCTTCTTCTCGCTTTCGATTGCCTTCGGAGTGATGATCGCTTACGCCAGTTTTCTGCCCAAGCGGTCGGATATCGTGAACAACGCCTTCATCGTGTCGCTTGCCAACTGCGGGACATCTTTCCTCGGCGGGTTCGCGGTCTTCGCAACCCTCGGTCATTACGCACATAATCTTGGGCTTGATATGGAAGGATTGCTGGCGCTGCATCCGGACAAGGCCAAGGGTTTCGGGCTAGTCTTCCTCACTTACCCGACTATTATCAGCCAGTTGGGCAGGGCCGCAAGTTTCTTCGGTGCGGTTTTCTTCCTCATGCTGATGACACTCGCCATCGACTCGGCATTCTCGCTGGTAGAGGCAGCCGCCGCAGCGTTCATGGATAAGTACAATGCGGTGAGGCTCAAGGCGAACTTCGGTGTTGCGTTTGTCGCCATAGTCATAGGCCTCGTATTTACCACACGGGCCGGCTACTACTGGCTTGATGTAATCGATTATTTCATGAACAGCTTCGGCATTGTTGCGGTCGCACTCCTGGAGTGTCTGGTGATCGGCTATTTCTACGGAACCAGGAACATCCGTGAATACGTCAATTCGAAATCCGAATTCTCAATAGGGAAGTGGTGGGATGTGATGATCATGTTCGTGACCCCGGTCATCCTTGCGATATCGATCGCGCTGGAGATTAAGGCAAGAATTCTCGGGGCATACGGAGATATCCCACGGTGGGTGGAATTCGCCGGTGGCTGGTCCGTAGTGATCGCACTGCCGCTGATTTCCATTTTACTCATGAGATCCCGAACAAGGAGGCCTGCATAACGTGATCGCAACTATGCTCGGGAAGCTACCCACTTCGGCAATAGTGATGCTCGTCGTGACAAGTGTCGTGATCTACGGGGGTATCATAGTCTGTCTGGTGGTTGCCAAGAAGCGGGAACCCTGATCGGGGCCGACCGGGGCCTGGAGGATCTATTCAAAGGATGGAGGTCGCCCCTTATCCTTCATCTTCTTCATCTCGTCTTCGAGCCGTGAGAGCTTTTCCCTTCTCTTCTTCTTGATATCATCCATGTTAAGCATTTTACCCGTCTCATCGACCGCCTCTTGCCTGCGTCTTACAAAATCTTCGATCTCATCCTTTATCGTGGGAGCACTGCTCTCGGTAGGCAGGTCTTCAAGCTTGGTGTAGTCCCCGACCTCGGCTCTTGTCTCAAATGGATTCACTACGACACGAAGAATGCCTTCATCTCCGAGCGCAACCACGAGGTTTCTGGCAAATTCGGGTGCCAGTCCGAGCAGATCGGCGATATCCTCCGGTGTCGGAGGCTTGGTAGCATTGTGAGACAGCACCCTGACCGCAGCTACGACAAGATGGCCGTCTTCGCGTGACGGTTTGACCGCCATAACCGTCCCCCTCTCAATCTCAACCCTGAATATCACAGAACCGGCACTGTGGTCAAGCCAAACCAAGAGAAGAGAGGCGGCTTCACCGCAGCCGGTTATCTCAGCCGGCCAGGTGTAGACAGGTTGGAGATGCTCCTGAGATAGATACCGAGTGACTGCGAAAGTTCGGAGAGATTGGTGAAGAAGAGGTCCCTCACCGTCCTCTTCTCGATTGTCCCCTTCATCAGACCTTCAAACAGCCTGTGTCCCAGCATATAACCCAGTGCATGGGTAACACCGATATGAATCCCGAGGGGAAGGTTATACATGGGGCCCTCGGTCTTCCAGGGCTTACCACGCGACAGATAGGACTTCTCCCACTGCTTATGTTTGCGTACGAACTTGCCTATCGAGATCATCTCGGCGATCTGCTCAGGTGTCTTGGTGGGGTACCTTCGCTTGAGATACTTGAAATCATTGAGCCCGAAGCAAGGCCGCTTGTGATTTACCACCTTGGACCCGAAGAAACCCACGGCCTCCCTCATAACGCGGCAATAAAAGTCTTCGACCATATTGATGTCGCCCCGCCTGGGTCCGGCACACACGGTGTGTATGAAATGTGCGGCTTCTTCGGCAGCGTGGTTTATCGAGAGATTGGCGATGTATATTATGTTTCCCTTCTCAATGAAATAAGATTCGTTCGTACGTATGTGGGTTGAGATAGCGACCAACTCGGCACGCGTGAATTGCGCATCCGCCTTCAACTCATCCAGAAAATCCAGGTCGGCGGGTGAGTAGACCTGGAATCCCGCCAGACCTTCGACATCGATCTCAAGGAACTCCGCAATCATTCTCACAAGCCTGAGCACCTGGCTGTAGAGATCTTCTTCCCCGGCCAGATCCGGCTGCCAGGTTTGTGTGACCGGTGAGGTCAGTTCCCTGGTGTTGTCGATCCAGTTGAAGTAGGATTGAAACTTTATGACCGGCGGGGTGCTCATAACACAGAACCGGTCTTTCGAGATCAGGACCACGTCGGTTTCCTGTTCGATCCCCCGTCTTGCGAGTTTCCAGTAGATCTTTTCGTTGTTCTGATAGACGATCACACTGCTTATGTTGCCGTTAAACTCTGCGAGCAATGCACTCACGGCTGCCGGCAGGTGTTGGGGCGCAACATGCAGGTCCCCGTCGAATACGTATATCAGCCTCCCCGGATTTGCGAGATGCTCTCTTGCGATCACCCTTGCCGCTGCGCGGTCTCTGCGCTTGAGAACGTCCCGGCCCTTCCTGGGTTCCGAGTTGATCCCCAGAACTCTGACCCCGCGTTCTCTCGCAAAGATGAAGAGGTCCCTGTAATACTCCCACGGAAAACCCCAGGTCCGGTCGTAGTCGATGGCCTCGAGGAACTCCTCCTCGGTGAGCTCCCCTTTCATGAAGGAATCGAGTTGCTTCTGATGCTCGATACGGACCATCTCGAGGGCAAGCGTCACCTCGCGATGGTGCGGTACGATCTCGCGGAGCAGCCTCAGGGGTATCCTCTGGGCCTGGGCCATCGTATGGTAGTCGCCGTTATAGACGATATCAGCCTTCCGAACGTTGGCTATCAGTTCCCCCCAGTTCGAAAGGCGTTGATATTGCTCGAACTCACGAGTATAGGCTTTGAGATAGGCTTGGGATTCCTTGGTGGCCTTGCCGACGGACATCTCGATTTCCTGCTTGAGCTCTTCGACGATCTCCCGCTGGATCTCTATGAGCTGACGTCTCGAGGAAGAGATAGGCCTTGAAGCGATACCGGCCCCGGGTCCTACGACTGTCTTAGCCATCGTACTGTCCCCTACCCTCTTAGATGCTGAAGGTTGTGGATAGAACTCCCCATATAGGGTATCGAGCGTTGGCGGAATCGAGTTGAGTCTAATCGGTCACCGGGGACACGGCAGGCGACGAAGCAATCCCGGCTCTGGGAGTTGCCGAGAGGTATGGAGTCTGGGCGCTTAGCAGGCTATTGGGTGTTGCTGTCGGCCCGGTAATCGCACTTACCAGCACAGGCTTTGATACAGATACCGCAGATGTGGGACCCTATGTTGGGCTTCTTTCTGATGGTATCAATAGTGTTGATGCATTTGTCGAGATCGAAGGCCTCCGGACTATCACCGATAGCCCCACCCGGGCAGGCCACCGCACAGCGTTTGCAGCCTCCGCAACCGTCATCCATTGGTTGATCCGCAGGCAACTTGAGATCGGTGAGGACAGTGGCATACCTCAGTCTGGCACCATAATCCGGGTTTACAAGCAGGTTGTTCTTACCGATCCAGCCCAGACCGGCCAGCCTCCCGATTGCCCGGTGAGATACATGACCTTTGAGGTTCTCCCAGTCGACTATCTGGGATGAAGGGACCGGAAAGACTCTGAAGCCTGAGCCTTGAATATGGGCACATATGCGAAGACCGATCTGATCGAGAAGGAGATTCACCTGCCTGTAATGATATTGATAAGTCCTTGTGGGATGGTCAGTTATGCCCTCTAGCACGACATCGCTGAGCCTGAAGGCAAACGATATGCCCGTCGTGAGCCCGGATAGCGGGACCTCACCCGAGGCGTCGGTTACTTCACCGAGATCGGCGACGCCGAGGAGCACCGCACCCATGCCGCGGGCTATGGATTCGATCTCCTGCCGATGCTCATCTGGATTCATAACCCTAACGTCCGCCCGGAGCTTTATAGTTGGGAGCTTCCTTGGTGATATTCACGTCATGCGGATGGCTTTCGATGAGCCCCGACTGCGTGATCCTGACAAATCTGGCTCTGGTTCTCAATTCCTTTATCGTCCCGGCCCCACAGTAGCCCATTCCCGCCCTGAGACCTCCGACAAGCTGGAATATAGTTGCTGAAAGCTGGCCCCTGTACGGCACTCGCCCCTCAATTCCCTCGGGAACGAGCTTCCGGGGCTCGGTTCCCTCCTGGAAGTACCTGTCGCTGCTACCCTTTTTCATGGCCCCCAGCGAGCCCATCGCACGGTAGACCTTGTAGCTTCTACCCTCGTAAAGCACGAGTTCGCCCGGGCTCTCCTCGGTACCGGCAAAGAGGCTCCCGATCATCACTGAATTCGCCCCGGCGGCAATCGCCTTTACGATATCACCTGAGTATTTCACGCCTCCGTCGGCAATCAAGGGTACTCCATGCTCCTCACAGGCAGTCCGGCAGTCCATTATGGCTGTGACCTGGGGCATTCCGACACCGGCGACCACCCGGGTCGTGCATATGGAACCGGGCCCGATGCCCACCTTGACTCCGTCGGCCCCGGCCTTGACCAGATCCCTGACCCCATCGGCCGTAACCACGTTGCCGCCGACGATATCGATCGCGGGATACCCCGCCCGTATCTCCTCGATTGTCTTAAGCACCGCCCTCGAGTGGCCATGAGCGCTGTCGACGACTATCACATCGACCCCAGCATCGACGACGGCCCGGACCCGTTCACCGGTGTCCTTTGATACCCCGACCGCGGCACCGACCCTGAGCCTGCCTTTGTCATCCTTGCAGGCAAGCGGGTATTTCATTTTCTTCTTGATGTCCTTGACAGTGATAAGTCCCTTTAGTTTATAGTGCTTATCAACAACGGGCAGTTTCTCAATGCGGTTCTTGTGAAGAACGCGTTTGGCATCATCGAGTGTGGTGCCTTCGGGTACCGTGATCAGGTTTTCCTGGGTCATAATCTCTTTGATGGGCATGTCGGTCCGCTCGAGGAAGCGTAGATCCCGATTTGTGAGAATACCGACAAGTCTGTTCGCATCGTCCGTTATCGGTACACCCGAGATCTTGTAGCGTGCCATGAGCCCCAACGCGTCGGCAACGCTTGCGGACGGGCCCAGTGTGAATGGATTTGAGATCATGCCGCTTTCAGACCGTTTGACCGTGTCAACCTCCATCGCCTGGTTCTTGACCGGCATGTTCTTGTGGATGATCCCGATCCCGCCCTCACGGGCAAGCGCAATAGCAAGCCCGGACTCGGTCACGGTATCCATGGCTGCGCTCACAATGGGGATATTGAGGGCAATGTGCTTCGTCAGACTGGTCCGGGTGTCGACCTCAGACGGTAAGACTTCTGATTTCAAGGGGATAAGCAGGACGTCATCGAATGTCAACGCCTCGCCGCCGGGCATATCGCTCAAGTCACACCCTCACTCCGCGTGGGGACCGGTTAGCGGAACAAAACTGACAGGGATCACTTCCTCAGTCTCAGCTTCACCCATGTACTTCTTGACCCTGTAGAGATACTGGAACCCGGCCGATCCGACGGGGATCATCATTATGCCGCCTTCCTGGAGCTGATCTACAAGCGGTTCCGGGATGTCGGTCGGAGCGCACGTGACGATTATGCGGTCAAACGGCGCATGTTCCGGCCATCCAAGATACCCGTCACCCACCGTGACCTTGACATTCTCATAGCCGAGTTCCTCAAGTCTCACCCTGGCGGACTCGCCGAGCGGCTCAACGATCTCTATGCTGTAGACTTCTTTGACTATCTCGGCCAGTACGGCTGCCTGATAGCCCGATCCCGTACCTATTTCGAGCACCCGGTCGGCGTTACTTACGTTGAGCTCTTCAGTCATCAGGGCTACTATATACGGCTGGCTGATGGTCTGGCCGTGGCCGATCGGAACGGGTGTGTCCGAGTATGCGTAGTGCCTGTAGTCATCAGGTACAAAGAGGTGCCTCGGCACCTTGAGCATGGCGTTTATCACACGCTGGTCATCTATCCCCCTGGCTATAATCTGTTTCTCGACCATCCGCCGTCTGGCAGCCCCGAAGTCTTCCAGCTGCCGCTTCTGGCAGGAGGGTCCCGAAGCAAGAGCGACCACCAAGAGCAGGAAACACATAATCATATACGAATATGACGATGTTTGCTTAGTCAACATGGGTCACACCCGTCATCTTGATCTCCTTGAGACTGATGAGATGACTTATATCATTAAACGTCACTAACTTATGTATATCTTTGCCGGCCTCCACGATTGTCAGAGAAGCGTTTTTGACCGTGAGGCACCAAACGTCATCGGGCGGTAGGTTGAGCACAAGTGTGGCATATGTCGAGATCACACCACCATGGCACACCACCAGCACGTTCCCGTCCGGATGCCTGCGTTCAATCTTACGAAGTGTGCGTCTGACCCTGCTTACGAATGTCTTGAAGTCCTCTCCATGCGGGATCGCTATCCGGCTGGGTCTGACGGCCCACCGATCGAATGACTCACCGTGTTTCTTCCTGATCTGGGTGAGTGTCTTCCCCTCCCAGTCCCCCAGGCAGATTTCAAGGAGACCCTCATCGACGGTGATCTCGGTCCGCTTGCCCACCGTCAGCTCGGCTGTCTGCTGCGCCCGGCGCAGCGGACTCACGTAGACAGCATCAAAGTTAAGGTCTTTGAACCTCTTGCCAAGAAATTTCGCTTCCTTCTTTCCGTAGGGACTCAGCTGGGGATCCTTTTGGCCCTGGATCTTCTTGAGACGGTTCCATGTGGATTCAGCATGCCTGACGAGAAATATCAACACTTTGCGGCCCCCGCAAGACTTACGAACAACTCCGCCATTGAGACAACATCAATTAGATTGTGTCTGAGCACATCCCTGAGTTTCCTTGCATCCTTAGTATGCACAAAGTCATGATAAATGCAAGGAACTTCCCAACCGGGCACATCCCCTATCCGTCTCCTGCCGAGGATATGCCACTCAAGGGTCACAAGTCTACAATTTGGCAGAGAATGTTTCCACATTCGCCTTGCGGGGTGAAGAAGATCGAATTGCCGGGGCGCGGCTTTGAGGTCAATCTTGTGATACTTGGCCCGCTCCCTGACGTAGGGTACGTCAAAAGATTTGCCGTTGAATGTGATACAGAAGTCGAAGTCCGCGAGGAGCTCATCGAGCATAGCTATGATGGCACCCTCCTCGGAATAATCACGTGCAAGAAACTGCATCATCTTCAGATGGCCCTTCCTGATAAAGAGAGTCCCGGCAAGAAACAGAGGTGTGGCCGAAAATCCGGTGGTCTCAAGATCGAGGAAGATAAAGGTCGGAGCCGATCCGCCGTCTTCTATTTCTAGAAGTGTCTCAGCAGCATTCGTCAGAGCCTCGCTGCTCAAATACCGGTCAACTTGCTTTTCAATAAGAAGGCATCCTCCTTTGCCACATTCTACCTCGCTTACATCTTCGAGATCCTTGACGGAGAGCGGTTCGTTATCCGTGTCGGCCGTTATCGCAGCTGGGGTTCTTTCACGCAGTACAAGCCGCAGGTTCTCAATTCTTTGCTTTATCGATTCTTCAAGCATTGTCGAGGATTCTCCCTACAAGCAGGACCGCAGCTTCCTTATCCGGAATGGGGAAGCCATGGCCGGGATCGGGATCCTGGTGCTGAGCGGGTATAAGGACCGGCAACCCGACACAGGATGGACAGCCGCTTTCACAGGGGCAGTCCTCTATGACATGGAGAACCTCGCGGATTATCCCCGGCAGCAGACCATAACCCTTCTCGCAAAAGCCAAGCCCGCCCTTGAACCTGTCATAGAGGAAGATCGCAGGACTTCCCAGATTGCTGGATTCAACTATGCCGCCGATGTCCTTCCTGTCACACATTACGAAGAGCGGGAGGATATTGATCAGCACGTTCTTGAGTGCGACCAGACCCTCAACCGGGTTCTTGCCCTTCTTTTTCAGGTAGGATGCGACTTCTTTGTCGGGGCATAACCACAGCGAGACAGTTTCAAGATGCTGGGTGGGAATGTCGACAGAACCGTAGCCGATCGAATCCAGGCTGTAGAACTTGATCTTCTTAAACGATGTTGTCTTCCAACTGACCGTGGCATCGCCGTAAGAGATGTTCAGATCGGACCAGGCCGCCGATTTCCGTTCAGCCTTGACCCTGATGGAAGAGTCGAGTATCGGTTGTGTGTAGTAGTCGACCTCTTTTCTCTCAACATAGGCGACCTTCCCATCGAGATCGAGTTCTCTTACGAGGTAGGTCGCACCATCGTGCATGTATACACCCTCGGGATAGACAAGCTCGGGCGCGCTTATGGCATCCACAACCCCTATCACGCTTTCGGGGCCTGTCCTATCGACTATCGTAAACGTATCATCAGATATCGTTCTTAAACCCACGCCTGCAGCCGGGAACTCGGTTGTCGCCCAGTAGGTTCGATCATCGATCTTCTTGACCTTCTTAACATCCTCTAAAACAGCCGTCACGGGCTGGGTGAGTTTGCCGAAGATCGCCTCGTCTTCCTGAGAGAGCGGGAGCTCGAATGCCGCGCAGCTCAGGTGCCCTGCAAGTATGTAGGGGTTGACGGGATCTATCACCGCGTTTTCAGGCGTCTGCCCGAAGAAGTAATCAGGATGTCTTATAAGGTACTGGTCTATGGGATCGTTGTATGGAACGAAGAGTACCAGTGCCTCGTCGCTCTTTCGTCCCGCCCTTCCTGCCTGCTGCCAGGTCGATGCGATTGTGCCCGGGAACCCGACGATGATTGATGCGTCTAGACTCCCGACATCGATTCCAAGCTCAAGCGCATTTGTGCTCGCCACCCCGAGCAGCTCTCCGGAAAAGAGAGCTTTCTCTATTGCCCTTCTCTCTTCCGGAAGATATCCCGCCCTGTATGCACTGACTTTCTTCACGAGCTGGGGATTCCTTCTTGATAGAGCGTCACGAACGTAACGAAGCACAAGTTCCGCCACAACGCGTGCCTTGGTGAAGGTTATCGTCTGAATGCCTTCCTCAATCAACCTCACCATCAGTTCATGGGCCTCAACATTGGAGCTTTTCCGATCCATGCTCCCGGCTCCGAGAAACGGCGGGTTCCACAGCACAAACAACTTGGGCCCCCGCGGTGAACCGTCAGTGGATATCACCTCACAGGTATCCCCGATCAGCGTCTCTGCAAGCTCATCCGGGTTTGCGATCGTCGCAGAACAGAGAACGAAGGTCGGAGTTGCTCCGTAGTGTTTGAGAATTCGTCTGAGTCTTCTTAAGACATTCGCGACATTCGACCCGAAGATTCCCCGGTAGGTATGCATCTCATCAACGACCACATAGCGAAGACTCGAAAAGAACCTGCTCCACCGCGAATGGTAAGGGAGAATCCCCTGGTGTAGCATGTCGGGATTCGTAAGAATCACATTGGCTTCGTTTCTGAGTTTTCTCCGTGTCTCCCTGGGTGTATCCCCGTCATAGGTTCCCGCACGAACAAGATCCTGAAGTGCGGCGTCGGCCGAGCAGAAGTGACCGAGTACTCTCAACTGGTCCTGAGCAAGCGCCTTGGTGGGAAACAGGAAAAGGGCAGTTGCCTTTGGATCCGCGATAAGCGATTCAAGGACCGGGACATTGTAGCAGATTGTCTTCCCGCTGGCGGTCGATGTGACAATGGAGGTGTTCTTCCCGCCGGATATCAGATCAATGGCCTTTGCCTGGTGGGAATAGAGAGATGAGATACCCAGGGTTTTGAGTGCGGATCTGACCGTGGGTGAAATCGGAGTCTGAGGTTCCTGATAGACCGCATCTTTGGGAGGGATTTGATTTATGTGTGCGATCTGCCCTCTGTATCCATCCGAGGACTGGATGTTCTCAAGGAAGTTGGATATGTGTGTTGTTTTTTCCATCCTCGAATAGGAGGGTTAGATTCGGAAGCTCCCGCCTCGTTTTATGGATTCCTCTCCGAACCTATCCTTTATAGAGTCCGCGACCTGTACGAATACATCTTTCCTTCTATCAATTGAAAACATCGGGTCTATCCTGTAACTGTCTTTCTTGATCAAACCGGAAGCACTGACACCCAGAAGCCTGATCTCATCTCCATTGTAGTTCGCAAGAAACAACTTCCTGGCTCTTTCAAATATCATATCATCCCGCTCAATACACTTATCTTGTTTGTGCTGCCTTGTAAGGGTCTTAAAGTCCTTATATCTGATCTTCACGGTAACCGTATCGCAAACATAACCGTCCTTCCTCATCCTCCTTCCAACCTGCTCGGATAATCTCAAGAGTGTGGAAACCAAGAATCGTCTATCCGAAGTATCGGAAGAGAGTGTGTACTCATGGCCTATGGATTTAGGTTCTATACCTTCAAAGTAGGGAACCAGTGGAGACTCATCCACACCGTTTGCTGTCATCTTGAGATAAGTGCCGTATTCACCGAAAATAGTGGTGAGGGTCTTCTCTGGAAATTGAGCAAGATCCCTGACGGTTCTGATACCCAGGCTGTTGAGCTTTTCCGTTGTCTTCTCACCAACCCCCCACAGGGTTCTAACCTCTTTACCACCGAAGTAATCGAGGAACTGACCGTCTTTGATAATCGTGAGTCCGTCGGGTTTTTCTATCTCCGATGCCATTTTGGCAACTATCTTGTTCGGGCCCACGCCTATTGAACAGGACAGGGCGAAACGTCGTCTGATCTTTTGCTTTATGGCATTCGCAATCCGTGGAGATTCATCGAAGGCAAGATCATGAAATTCAAGGAAGGCTTCATCAACACTGAAGGGCTCGACAAGTGAAGTAAATTCCCGAAGTGTGTTAAGAATCTGAACCGATGTATAAACGTATTTCTTCGGGTTGCCTGTTATGTAAATCCCATGAGGGCAGAGTCTTCTCGCCTCACCAATGGGCATACCCGATTTCAGCCCGTACTTCCTTGCCTCATATGAAGCAGTTGATACAACACTTCTCCTCCGGGGATCACCACAGACAATTACCGGTTTCCCCTTTAAAGAAGGATTGGAGAGCTGCTCAATGGCTGAGAAGAAAGCATCCATATCAAGATGGAAGAAAATTCTTCTCATCAATAGAACCTTCTTATGATTGTAAGGACCGAGCCTAATATCCTTATCCGGTCATGTCCCAGTTTTGTCAGATTCAACTCGGGATAGTCATCGTTCTCGGGTCTGAGGATCACTTCCCGGCCTTTCTTGATGATCCTCTTCAGGGTCACTTCATCTTCGATAAGTGCGACCACAATCTCACCGCTTTGAGGCAGAGGATTCGGTTTAACAACCGCGATGTCCCCATCATTGATGCCCGCACCGACCATGCTGTCACCGTGAACCCTGACAGCGAACACCCCGGAACCTTTGGCAAGACTGCTGTCCAGAAGAATCGTGTCTTCGACGTTCTCTTCCGAAAACGATGGCTTACCCGCAGGCACACGACCGAGGATGGGAACCGGTGTACCTGTGGAAGCGGGTACCCTGTCAATAATCCTTATTCCCCTTGCCATCCTGTTTTGTCGCTCAATCAAACCGTCATCCTCAAGCTTGTTCAGGAAGTATCTCACGCCATTGGTTGAGGAGATATTGAACCTGTTCCCTATTTCCCGGATGGTAGGTGGGAGTCCCTTCCTCGAGATTTCCGTCTTGATGTACCGGTAGATCTGGCCTTTTCTATCCATACCTCCAGCCTACTGCACAAATGTGCAGTAGTCAAGCTAAATCTCCAACCCCCGGAAAACCCAGGGTCAGGTCTTGAAATTAAGGGTTCCCCCCGTTCCGGAGCCAGGAAACAGCATGGCCTCTGAAAGTGGATGGCAGGTGTTAATCTTTGAGGGCGATCTCGCGGACGGACATCCGGTAATCCCTAAACCAGCGATCGATCTCAGCGTTTGAAACCTTCTTAAGTTTCATCATTCGCTTGCGTTCGCGCCAGACACGCGGGGCATCGGCGAATGCAGAGACATATGCCTGGATGACACCGGCAACAAGGCTCCAGATCGAATACTGACTGGCGGATTTACCCGCAGCCCCCTTGCGCGTAAGGGCGCCGTAGAACTGGTAGCAGTATCTCACGAAAGCAAAAAAGGGACTCAACAGAAGATGTTTCATGGGGAAGTACTTCCAGACGATCCAGATCCTGTTTCGCTCAACAAGGTAGGCTTTCCCCGGTGAGTACTCACCGGTGGTCATTGAGTACCTGTGATAGACGATCGATCCGGGGACGAAGATACATTTCCAGCCGGCAAGCCTGCCTTTTATCCCAACGTCGGTGTCATCACCATAGGCAAAATGATGTTCATCGAAGGGCCCGATCTCATCAAACATTTTCTTGCTGTATAGCGCCGCGCATCCACTCGGAAAGAAGACATCCGGCTTGTCGTCGTACTGTCCCCGGTCGACCTCAAGCCGGCCTCTCCCCCTGTTGAGACCGTCGGGATAGATGAGGTGCCCCGCCGTATCGATAATGTCACGCTTATCATATGACAATGTCTTACATGCGAACATACCTGCGTCGGGATTTTCACCGGCAACCCTGATAAGCTCAGCAAGCCATGAGGGGTGTGCCTCCGTGTCATTGTTCAGGAGGGCTATGTACTCGCCGGATGACGCCTCTATTCCCTGATTGCATGCCTTCGCAAAGCCGAGGTTTGATGGATTCTCGATTATCTTGTCAAGCCAGGGGAACTCGCCCCTGACATACTCGACCGATCCGTCCGTGCTTCCGTTGTCGACCAGGATGACTTCGAAGTCCTTGAAAGACTGCCGCTCGAGTGAAGCAAGGCACTCCGTAACGAGTGTTTTGCCGTTTAGATTGGGGATGATCACTGACACCCGAGGTTTTTCGTTGGACATGGCTTGATTTCTCAGTTTAAGCTCATAATGTTATCTTTGCGTCATGGAACGCCGATGCATGGAGTAGTATAAGGCACGTTGGTAAGTTCGCAAGGGATAAAACCGACATGGATCTGAAGCTCAAGGTCAAAGACCTCGACTGTATGGATTGTGCGCGGGCTCTTGAGAACGTCGCAAAGACGATGGACGGCGTGGATGACGCCAGAGTCAGCTTCACCTTCTCGACCCTGGAAATCGCCCTGGCCGAGGGCAAGGACAGGAAGACCGTAGTACGTAGCCTGAGACGGAAGGGTTATGAAGTCATCCCCATCGACGGAGAGTCGCAGGCCGAACTCAGAACCCTGAGAAGTGCAGTCTCTCGAAAAAGGTTGCTTCTCACGTGCTTCTGCGGTGGGTTCTTGCTTGCCGCGCTTGCTGCTCACCTCCTCGCCCTGTCTCCGGTCATCACCATGACAATGCTGATCGCCGCCACTGCAGTGGGGATTCCCCTGACGCTCTTCAGAGCGGTCAGCTCTATCAGGAGCCGCTCCATTGACATGAATGTTCTCATGAGTGTCGCCATAATAGCTGCGGCGGTTATCGGAGAGTGGGAAGAAGCCGGGATGGTCGCTTTTCTCTTTTCGGTCGCCATCATCCTCGAGGCTCTTGCAATGGCCCGGACAAGGAAGGCAATAGAGTCGCTCATGGATCTATCCCCCGACAAGGCAACCGTAAGACGTGACGGGGAACAGATATCGGTCGACGCATCAGAAGTCTCACCCGGGGAGATAATCGTCGTGAGGCCGGGGGAGCGGATACCGCTTGAGGGGAATGTGGTCTCCGGGAAGACCTCAGTCGACGAATCTCCGATCACCGGCGAGCCCATGCCAGTGACCAAGCAGCAGGGGTCACAGGTTTTTGCCGGGACCCTGAACGAGGAAGGTCTCATAGAAGTGGCTGTCTCCAAACCCAGGGAGGAGAGCACACTTGCCAGAATAATCCACCTCGTTGAACACGTGGAAGAATCCAGGGCGCCGGTCGAGCGCTTTGTCGACCGGTTTGCAAGGTTTTATACACCGGTAGTGGTCAGTGCGGCCGTACTCATGGCGGTGATCCCAAGCATACTCGGACTCGAAGGGCAATGGATTTACAGATCGATCGTTGTTCTGATAATAGCCTGCCCGTGCGCACTTGTACTGGCAACACCTGTCGCGGTCGTATCCGGTCTGACGACTGCTGCAAGAAAAGGAATTCTCGTAAAGGGAGGGCTGCATCTCGAACAGGCCGCGAGGGTCAAGGCAGTTGCCCTTGACAAGACCGGTACGGTAACTGAGGGCAGACCGACCGTCTCAAGCATACTCCCGCTCGCCGGAAATGAAGAGGACGAGCTGCTTCGCATCGCCTCAAGCGTGGAATCCGCCTCGACACATCCGCTTGCGGGTGCAGTCATGGCGGAGGCAAGAAAGCGGGGTATACATTTCAGTGAGCCCCAGAATGCAACAGCTATAACCGGGAGCGGCATGTCTGCAACCGTAGATGGAGTTCTGTACCACGTCGCCAAGCCGGAGTTCTTCGCCGGGCGTCCCGGTATAGAAGAGGATTTCCTCAACCGGCTTCAAGGAGCGACCACGATCGGGGTGGGTACTGACACTGCGCTTATCGGCCTGATTCAGTTTGATGATAAGATTAGACCGGCTGCTGCCAGGACTCTTGCCCGGCTTAAGAAGCTGGGCATCAAGAGAAGTATCCTTATAACAGGTGATCGCGAAGACACGGCGAGGAGGGTTGCGGAGACCATAGGCGTGGATGAATATCATGCCGATCTTCTACCCGATCAAAAGGTCGATCTTGTGAATAGACTCAAAGGGGATTTCGATGCAGTCGCAATGGTGGGAGATGGGGTAAATGACGCTCCTGCCCTTGCGGCATCCGATGTCGGGATCGCGATGGGTGCGGCGGGATCGGATACGGCAATCGATACCGCCGACGTTGCCCTGATGTCGGACGACATTGGCAGACTTGTTCCGCTCTTCAGATTGTCGAGAAGGGTTCGGGCCATCACGCTTGAGAATATTACCCTCGCCATAGGCATAAAAGCTGCATTTCTAGCATTGGCGGCAACCGGCACCGCCACGATGTGGATGGCCGTTTTCGCAGACATGGGTGCCTCACTGATAGTCATCGCCAATGCATTGAGGCTGTTATCCGACAGAGCCGCGGGCCTCAGGGATAATTGACACATGGACAAAGAGACTGAACTCAGGCATCTCCTCGGGAGACTCTTCGTCCTGAGGCTCCCGGACTCATGGGACGATTTGCAGTTGGAACGTTTTCCGGTTGCAAACTACATCGTCTTCCGTGATGACCTGAAGTCAACATTTGGGGCTTCCCAGGAAAGGCTCGCAGAGGCCAGGTTATCCCTCCGGGCAAAGGGTCTCGAGCCTCTCTTCATGATGGATGAAGAGGGAGGCAGGGTTACCCAGATCTCCGGGTTCTTCGAGTCCGCACCCAGCCCCAGGGCCATATCCCGGACGCTCAAACCTGAAGAAGCGGGTAGGCTGTATGGGCATATGTCCTCCTATGTGGCGGATCTCGGGATCGACATCAACCTGTTTCCGTGTGTCGACGTGAACACCGAGCCCCTGAACCCTGTTATAGGGACCAGATCATACGGGTCGATGCCCGAAGATGTCTCGCGGTATTCCCAAGCCGTCATCGGTTCGTCCCGGACACATACGGCCTGCATAGTTAAACACTTCCCCGGTCATGGGATGACGCGGATTGATTCTCATCTTGACCGGCCTACTGTCGAGTTCCCGCGGGAGCGGCTTGACTACATTCACATCAACCCGTTCAGGGAAGCGGTCAGATCCGGAGCCGATGGGATCATGGTCAACCATTGCCTCTACCTGTCTCTTCAGAACGACGACCGGCCGGCATCGCTTTCCAAACAGGTAGTAGGTGATATCCTCCGGACGAAGCTCAAATACGATGGAATGGTGATTACGGATTCCCTCGATATGAGTGCCGTTACAGGCAGGATTGATGCCCAGCGAGTCGGCATGCTCGCGCTTGAAGCCGGAAACGACATGCTGCTTTATACCGAATACTCCGAGAGATTCGAGAGATCCTTCGACGCGATACTCGAAGCGGTCTTTTTGGATCGGATCAGCAGCGAGCATCTGGAAGAGTCAGTCAAGCGCAGGCAGAACCTCATAGATCGTCTGAATTTCGCACGAAGTAAGAGGAGTCCTTACCAGGAAGACGAGTACCTTGGTCTCCTCGAGAAGGTGCGGGCGAAGTCCGTGTCGGTCGAAGACCCCGGTGGTATCCTTCCCCTGTCATGTGAGCGTGCGGTTATCGTCAGCACCTCAGAGCCCATCACCGAGAAGATCGGGAAACGTATCCCATCCCTTGTCGAAGGAGAAGACGGTTCGGATGCAGCCGGCAACACACTGATTCTCTGGTTAATGGAACCCTTTCACCCCAACGTATCGTTTGAGGTGGTGCGAGGTCTGATCGAATCAGCCCACCGCTCTGTACTTGTAACCGCCTACGAGCGCCTTGCAGAGATCCTGCCCGCCTGCGAGGTTACATTAATATCCGACGATACGAGTCCCCATACGCAAGAGACTATTCTACGTATGCTGTTTGGGTAGATCCCGCGTAGTACCACGAGAGGATCACTTATACACAGGTGTGCACCAGTGCTTGTACTTGTCCACGCGGCCCCTCGCAATATCGAAGTAAAGACTTCTGAGTTTCTCCGCGATGGGTCCTATCTTCCCGTTTCCAACTTGCCGTCTGTCGACCTCGATCACCGCAGCGACTTGTACACCCGTACCGCAGAAGAAGATTTCATCGGCAACGTATAACTCGCTCCGGTCAATCTGTCTCTCGACCGTATCAACACCAAGCTCGTCTTTGGCAAGCTGCATCATCGTGTCCCGGGTTATTCCCTCGAGAATGTTCTCGGTAACTCCGGGGGTGATGAGTTTTCCGCCTCTCACCATGAAGATGTTCTCGGCGCTTCCTTCCGAGACATGGCCGTCGTGCGTGAGGACAATTGCCTCATCGAAGCCGCTCTCCATTACCTCGGTCTTGGAGAGAGCCGAGTTTATGTAGATACCAGTTACCTTTGCCCTCGCCGGAGCGGCATTGTCCTCGATTCTCCTCCATGACGACACCGCAACGCGAGCACCTTCTTCTTTCTGGATGTATCTTCCGAAGGGAACCCCAAATATACAGAATCCGTCTTCCAGATCGTGAAGTCTGACCCCTATGCCCTCGGTTGCCTTGTATGCGAGCGGTCTGATATAGGTGTCCTCTTTGAAACCGTTCTTTCTCATGAGCTCACAGGTTATGTCGCACAACTCCTCGACCGGGTGGGGGAGTCCGATTTTCACAATCCGGCATGACTGATGGAACCGCTCATAGTGCTCGGATAGCCTGAAGATATGAAGCTGCTCGTCCTTATCATTCCAGTAGCCACGTATCCCCTCAAAGACCCCCGTTCCGTAGTTGAAGGCATGGGTCATAATGCTGATCTTCGCCTGCTCGATAGGGACGATTTCTCCATTGAAGTATGCATACTTCGGCATCGCGGCCTCCTCTTTTACACAACCATACCAGCCTGGGTGGGGTTTTTCAACCCATTAGAGAGGTTGGTCGGGGAATGTCACGTCCGCGGACCGGGCTCTGCGGATCACTCTAACCTTCCCGCCATCGACAAGGAGCTCCGCAGGCCAGCCTAGACTCATGAAGTTGATCATGCTCATCGTGTATCCATATGCGCCGGCACAGAAGATACCAACGATGTCACCCTGCTCAGGGCCCGGGAGCATGACGTTCTTACCTATGATGTCAAGAGGTGTGCAGATCGGGCCGCCGATGCTGCACTCCGTATCGCGCTTCGCCGTGATCTTATTGAGCAGCCTCACCGGATGGTTGATCCTGATGAAAACGGGTCTTGTGAAGTCGTTCATCCCGCCATCCGTGATCATGAAGTGTTTGCCGCGTGAGTGCTTCATGCGAATCGCCGTCGTCACGAAGACACCGGCCTCCGCAACCAGAAAGCGTCCGACCTCGAATATCAGGCGGCACCCCGGTCTCTTCCGCTCGATACTCTGCTTGACCCGGCGCGCGGCTTCCGATACCAGCTCGAGATCCAGCTCCACCTCGTCTTCCTGATAGGGGACACCGAATCCGCCACCGAAGTCGATGCACTCCAGCTCGAACCCTACCTCGCCGGCAAGTCGCATCGCCAGCTCGCTGACATACTCGAGATGAGTTGCAAGAAACTCGGAATCAAGAACCTGACTGGCGGAATAAACATGAATTCCCGTGATCTTTGCTTTCTTAAGCGTCAGGCCTTTAACCTCAGCCACGACCGTCTCTTCGTCGAATCCAAACTTGCCCGGGCCTCCCACCATCATTTCAGGGGCAATGGGTTCCTCAAGTGTGTTGATTCTCAGGAGGACGGCCACCGGCTTGTCGAGCCGCGCGGCCACGCTATCTATCAGGCCGATCTCGTACTGCGATTCCGCAGCTATCGCATAGACACCTTTTTCTATGGCGTATTCGATCTCGCCCTCGGTCTTTCCCGGACCGACGAAGGCGATGTCACCCGGTGCGAAACCTACCTCGAGAGCTGCCTTGATCTCCCCCATTGAGCTGACGTCGGCGTTAGCTCCCTGGGCCAGCAGATCGCGGCAGATTGAAAGATTGGGATTTGCCTTGAACGAATAGAAGATATCGAAGCCCGGGAAGCATTCAGACAGACTTTTGTACCTGTCCCTGACCGCACCCGCCGAGTAGATATAGAATGGAGTAGGATGCTCTCGGAGTATCGCTTCCAGACCGACACCATCGATCTCGAAGGCACCGTTTTTCACAAAGCACTCTTCGATCAATCGTTGTGTCTCCTGTAAATCTCGATTCTGCTCATACCCTGGAAGATATAGAACGGAAACGGTTCCGAGACCACGGCGTCTATGCCGAGGGTCTGGCAGTACTCCTCGCCGAAATGTGCACCGGTTTCCGCAAACATCACGACCTTGGTGCCGTGTTCCTTGCACACATCGATGATGTCTCCCACGGCATGGGTTGTGAGCGTCATCCCCGTGATCACAGCCACATCGGAGTCCTTGATCAACTGGAATGTCTTACTTCCGTGTTCGACGGTGACGCCATGAATCGGTTTGTCGAGGACATCCTGGTCGAGATCGGTTGCGATTACGGAGTGGCCTTTGTCGATAAGTAGCTTTATCAGATTGCCGAGTACCCCCACATTGAGCACCCTGCCCTTGCCGGGAGGAACACCTGCCAATGCAAGGGCGTGCTCGACCTCATCCAGGAGAATCGTGTTCCGCCGGACAGCCTTTTCAATTGAGTTACCTGTTATCTCGAAGACTTGCTCCGGGTTTCTTGGTATCGACGCATAAATCGAGTCCAGGACGGAGATGCTGTAGCAATCCTGCTCCGAAATGATCTCACGAGCGTCACGGCCGATAAGACTCTCATCAACCTCCAGTTCCTTGTCACAATAACACGAACCCTGCCCGACGGTCTGGCTGACCAGGAACCAGTACCGGAAGGTACGCTCATCGACGTTCGGTTTGAAAGCCAGATCAACCTTCCAGAGACCACGGATGATGAAGTCTTCGTCCTTAAAGTCGCTTGTTTTCTTGAGTGCCTGATCTCTCAGGATTGCAAAGATGTCGGCCATGATGCCAAAGTACCTCCGGCGGTCGCTCCACCGCAGTGAGCCCTAAGCAAAGTGGGCGGCGACCCACTCCCCAATCCGTCCAGCGACCTGCGTCTCGAAATGCAAGTAATTGTGCGGGGCGCCCTCGATAACGTGATCCTCGAAGCTCGTAGCATTCCTGCACAGACCGCGAATGCCATCAAGGTAGTCCCGGGGTTCCCCCACGAATGCCTCTTCCACGTTTCCGACTACCACAAGCACCGGTACCGTGATGCTTGCCAACTCAGCAAACTGATCTCTATCCGTTCTTGAAATGTTATACATACCCAGGTGTGAACCCTGTCCGAATATGTCCATGTACGTCGCTGCGGAGACAGGGTAATGAAAGTACTCCTCAGGCATCAGAACGGCCCCCCTGCCATCCGCGATCATTCTTCCAGCAAGATCGAGCGCCTCGTCAAACCGCTCCTCCATACGTAACCGCTGACCCCCGAAATCATCCGAGGGAGAAAGCAGGACAAGTCCCCCGATTCTCGAATCCCGGGTCTTGTGGTTATAGTACGTGACCTTTAAAGCCCCGTGGCTGTGCCCCTGAAGAATGAAGGTCTTCGTTCCCCGTGAAGCCAGGAATTCTACCCATGCCTGGATATCAAGAACACTCTCTTCGAATATCTCGTGTATCCCACCGATCTGCTTGTATTCCGTCGTCCCGTCGGTTTCCTCGTAGATGAAGTCCGAGAGGTAATCACGCCCCCTGGTGTTCACCGTGAGGAAGTTTACTCCGTTAGCGGCAACTGCGGCTGCGACATTATCGATAAACCTGTTTTCATAGAAGTTGCCCGCCAGGCCGTGCACATGGATCACACTCGTCGTGCCGGCTCCGCTCTCCGCGCCGACCAGTAGACCCTGGAGCTCAAGCCCGTCTGGGGTCATTGCCCGGCAGAATTCACACTTCATCCAATCTCCGATCGGTTGGTCATGCCCTTCTTATCATCTAAGTTCGCTGATTTCATACCCCAGCGCAACAACCAGTTCAGCACC
>JALGZP010000076.1 GCA_025774845.1 bacterium | reverse complement strand
ATCCTCATAGGTCAGCCTCTTGCGAAGATCATCTACGGTCTTGATTGCCGGCTCGCGGCCGCTCCGCCTGATCTGACCCAGCAGCACCTCGAGTGGAATCGCTCCCTCCAGGTGAAGATGAATCTCAGCCTTCGGCATCTTCTCGATGATCTGCCTTGTCCTGTCGTCGAGAGTGTTGCTCATTAAACTCTCTCCTGAATCCGCTGGCGAAGCCTCTTGGGACGCAAGCGAATGCCTTTTCTGAGCAGGCGGACCAAGAGGTACGCCAGCGTTTAGTCCCCCCCGAGGAGGGCAGTGGCGAAAGTCTCGGGGTCGAACGCGGCCAGGTCATCGATCGATTCCCCCGTACCTATAAACTGGATCGGAATCCCAAGCTCCTTCGCAATCGCTACGACGATCCCTCCCTTCGCCGTCCCATCGAGTTTCGCCATAACGATGCCCGTAACACCGCATACCTCTGAGAAGGCCTTTGCCTGGGAGATTGAGTTTTGCCCCGTGGTGGCGTCCAGAACGAGCAGGACCTCGTGTGGGGCCCCGTCAACCACCTTCCCGGTTACCCGCCCGATCTTTGCGACCTCGTCCATGAGATTCTTCTTGGTCTGGAGCCTGCCCGCGGTATCGATGATAACGGTATCCATCCCCCTCGATGCGGCGGCCGAACAGGCATCGTAGGCGACCGAGGCCGCATCTGCGCCGGGCTTGTGCTTCACAACATCTGCACCCACTCTCCCGGCCCAGATCTCGAGTTGCTCGATCGCGGCGGCTCTGAAGGTGTCGCAGGCGGCAAGCAGGACCTGGTTTCCGGCCGTCTTATACCGATGGGCGAGTTTAGCTATCGTTGTTGTCTTACCGGTACCGTTGACTCCGACAACCATGATCACATGTGGTTTAACAAGAAGATCCACACCCGGCTGACAGGTTCCGGAGAGTATGCTTATGATCTCGTTTCTGATCGTATCCCGCACACTCTCTTCGTTGAGGGAGATTCCGGACGATCCGACCTTCTCGACGATCGCGCCGGCCGTCCGGACACCGATGTCGGCCCCGATAAGGAGCTCTTCGATACTTTCGAGTGTGCCGGCTCTATCACCGCCGCCCCGTGCTATACGCGCAAGTCCGTCGGAGAGGACGGACCTGCTCTTCTTGAGGCTTGCCTTGAGAGCCTGGAACTTTTTCTGAAACAGATCAGCGTTCACTTGCAGTCGCTATCCCACCGGTTCGAGCACTCCCTCGGTCGCAGGCTCAAGTTTCACGGAAACCATCCGTGAAACTCCAGGCTCTTCCATGGTAACACCGTAGAGACAGGAGGCGGCTTCCATCGTCTTCTTGTTATGCGTCACCATCAGAAACTGCGTACGCGCCGAGAAATCCCTTATCAGATTCATGAATCGGACTACGTTTGCGTCATCCAGAGGCGCATCCACCTCGTCAAGGAGGCAGAACGGACTCGGCTTTGTATAATAAACCGCAAACATAAATGCAATAGCCGTCAGTGCTCTTTCACCACCCGACAGAAGCGAGATCTGTTCGAGTTTCTTGCCGCTCGGGCGGGCAAGAATGTCGACCGGTGATTCCAGCGGATCGTTCTCATACCTCAGGCGAAGATCCGCATCTCCACCCTGGAACAGCGTCTGGAAGTTCTTGCGGAAATCGTCTCTGACCTTATGGAACGTCTCGGCAAACTCACTCCGCGCGCGTCTGTTTATCTGGAGAATCGCCTGGTCGAGGCTCTCCCTGGCCTTTATCAGATCGTCCCGCTGGCCCTTAAGGAAATCATAGCGTTCCTTCTCCACGTCGTACTCATCGAGCGCAACGAGATTGACGGGTCCGAGATTCCTGAGGTGGCCCCGGAGCTTGAGGATCTCTTCCTCGCAGTTCTCGCACTCCGTCAGGTCCTTAAGATCAACCTTGCTTATATCGAGATCGTAATCCTCAAGCATCCTCTGCTTGAGGGCATCGGACTTAACCTCGAGGAGATTAGACTCCGCCTGGAACTCCTGCTTCCCGGACAGAAGATTCTCCCTCTCGATCTGGCTGCCCTTTATCCGCACACGCACCTCTTCGATCGTTTCCTCCATACCCCGCTTTTTCTCAAGCGTCGTCTTGCGCCTGGCATCGACCTCCGCAAGCACGGTGAGGAGATCTTCCACCTGCTGGTCGACCGTCTTCTCTTCGCGTGACAGCTCATCCTTCTTCACCCCGAGGTTTTTTGTCCCTGACTCGAGGTGTGCAAGTCCCGCAGTCAAGGCTTCGATCTCACCAGTGATTCTCTCAATAGTCTCCTCAGTGAAACCACGGTTTGACTGTATCTTGAGAAGCTCACGACCGTTATCCTCGAGCTGCTTCTGGAGTTTTTCCACCTTCGCCTCGAGCTCGGCGCTGTCCCCACCGTCCCCAAACAGGCCACCCTGGCCGACTTCGAGTGCCTTGGGCACACCACCTGTCTCCGCGATCCGCTTCTCGACGTCCTTTATCGAGCCCTTCGTTCCGGCAATCTCATTGTCGAGGTCGGTAAGCGCACGCTTGAGCGAGTCCCGCTCGGAGATGCTGGCATGCAGGAGTCTCTCCTGATCGGTTATGACCGACCTGGCCTCAGCCTGTGTCTCCATCTTCTGCGCCCTCTGCCCGACAAGATCGTCAAGACTGGCAGTGACTTCCCCGAACGCCTTCTTCTGCTCTTCAGCAAGATTCCTTAGTGCTTCAGCTTCACTGGCAAGATCTGCCACCTTCTCCTTCCGTCCAATCAGAACCCCGGAGGAGCTGCCGTTACCGCCGGACCTGACGATGCTGCCCCTGAAGACTGCATCACCATCGGGTGTGACGAAACTGCGTTTATGATCGCCTTTACCATTTGACAGGTCGAAGGCCTCTTCGAGTGTTTCCACGATGAAAACATCACTGAGCAGATAATCGAGGAGCTCCCGGTACTTGGACTCACAATCGATGAAGTCGGTGATCTTTCCGATCACACCCGTCTCCGGTACTTTGGATGAATCGTTTCCGCCGGTACCGGGAATACTATCGAGCACGACGAGGGTGGCTGATCCCTTCTTCTCGTCTTTGAGCATCTTGACAGAATCGGCAGCATCGTCTTTGCCCTCGACGACCACGTACTGTACCGCATCTGACAGCGCCGCAACGACCGCGGGCTCATACCGTGCTTCTGTACACTTGACTATATCGCCGAGCACGCCATGCACTCGCTGATCGCTCTGCCCGGACTGCATCAGCGCCTTGACACCGGTTTCGTAACCCTCGTAGCGCTCCACGAGCTCCTTGAAAACATCGTGCCGCGATGATGCTTTCGCTGCCTGCTCCCCAAGTTTGGATCTCTCTTCACGTATCTGTTCAATCTTGTCCGTCAGCTTATTGATCACAGCGGTAAGCCCTGCGATCTCGGTTTCCTCCTCGGCGAATACACCATTGAGTTCCTCGAGACGCGAAGCAATACCGGCCACGTCATGCTCGACGCCTGTGATCCGTTCTGACATTTCATCGTGCTTGACCTGAGTACGGTCGAGCAGCTCACCCAGGTGGTCACGTCTGGATCTGACTTCGGTGACGGCCGAGGCGACGTCTATGTGACGTTTCATGCTCTCTATCGTCTCTTTGGCCGACACAACCGACTGCTCGCGTCTGGCCCTGAGTTCGCTCTCCGCGGCCTGGTATTCCGTTTCGACTTCACCATTGGTTGCAGTAAGTGAACCGAGCCGGTCTGAATCGGCCTTGAGCTCCTGCTGCTTGGTCTTTATGAGCTCGCTCTTCTCCTTGATCAGTTCCTGTTTCTCTTTCATCGATTCGGAGATCTCGACCAGTTTCTCGTCAATCGCCCTCCTGCGCTCGGACAGCACGATCTTCTCGTTCTCCGACTTCTGAATCCGGTCGGTGATCCCGGACATCTCCTGACCATGAGTATTGATTTCCTTGTCGATTTCGAGGATCTCGAGTTTCATCTTCTCGATCTCGGCCTCTGCGACCGATATATCTCTGGCAGCTGCCACGAGCTTTGTCTCGACCGCCTCGAGCTCCTTGTCGATCTCCCGGCGACGGGTCTTCATCGTGTTGAATTCCTTGACGGACCCGTAGGTTTCGAGTTCCTTTATTCGACTTGAAAGGCGGTCATATCTCCTCGCCTTGGCCGCCTGGCGGGAGAGCTGCTTCACCCTCCTCTCGACCTCGCTTATCAGGTCCTCGACCCGCTCGAGATCTCGCTGGGTGAGCTCCAGCTTGTTCATGGTCTCCTTACGGCGTACCTTGTACCTGCTGACTCCCGCAGCCTCTTCAATAATCTTTCTGCGCTGCCCTGAATTATCGTCGAGTATCGAGTCGATCATATCTCTTTCCATAACCGAGTATGCCCGCCGCCCCATCCCCGTACCGAGAAAGAGATTGACGATGTCCTTGAGCCTCGTGGGCACTTTGTTGATATAGAATTGGCTCTCGCCCGATCTGAAGACCCGTCTCGCTACTGTGACCTCATTGTACTCCACCGGTAAAGCATCCTGAACATCTGTGAGAGTGAGGGAAACCTCGGCCATCCCGGTGGACTTGCGAAGCTCGGTTCCCGCGAATATGATGTCCTCAATACGCGAGCCCCTGAGCATCCGCACGTTTTCCTCGCCCAAGACCCATCTGATGGCGTCGCAGATATTCGTTTTTCCGCATCCGTTGGGACCTACAACCGCAGCAAGTCCCGGTTCCAAGTCAACGATGGTTCGGTCCGCAAATGACTTGAAGCCGGTCATCTCGATCCTGCTTACGTACACCTTGATCAGCTCCTCTCTACCGTCTATCACCTCCTGCAAGCGCCTTCAGAATTTGACTGGTTAAAGTCTCGTCCTCACTGGGCTGGACGGTTCTGAAATCAATGATGATATTGTCTTCGAAAATCCTGGCCACGATCGGTACCTCGCAACGCCGCAGCATCGAAGCGATGCGATCCGATGAGAATTCCTCTGAGGAGAGCGCCACCGCATAGCTGGCCAGGCCGGCTGCGGGTAATGATCCCCCGCCGATCTGTGATGTCACTTCTCTCACCGATACCCGTACGCGTTCTTTAAGACCGGCGGACAGCGCCCCGGCCACTCGATCGGCTCTCTGCTTGAGGTCCTCAGGTTTACGGGACAGCACCCGGAGTGTGGGCAGCTTCTCAAGCAGCAGCTCGGGTTCGAGATACTGTCTCAATGTTACTTCGAGCGCGACCAAGGTCATCTTGTCGACACGAAGAGCCCTTGCAAGAGGGTTTGCTTTCATGCGGTCCACAAACTCGGCTTTGCCTACGATGATCCCTGCCTGGGGACCGCAGAGCAACTTGTCCCCGCTGAACGTTACGACGTCGACCCCGTTTTTCAGTGATTCCTGGGGCATGGGCTCTTTCTCAACACCGAACTGCGATAGATCGGTAAGAGCTCCACTGCCGAGATCTTCCACCATGATCATTCCGTTTCGGTGGGCAAGATCCGCAAGGCTCTTGATCGCGACAGACTCAACAAAACCAGTCATGTCGAAATTCGATTGGTGGACCTTGAGTATCACTCCCGCGGTCTCTGTGATCGCGCGCTCGTAGTCATCCAGTCGCGTTCTGTTCGTGGTACCGACCTCTATCATGGTTGTCCCGCTCTTGTCCATGACCTCAGGTAATCTGAATGAGCCACCTATCTCGATCAGCTCACCCCGCGATACAATGGTCGGTTTTCCTTCAGCAAGCGTGTTGAGCGCCAGCAGGACCGCCCCTGCGTTGTTGTTGACCACACACGCGCTCTCGCAACCTGTGTTCTTTATCAGCAGATTCTCGACATGCATATTCCGCGTAGTTCTCTTCCCGGCCGCAAGATCGAATTCCAGATTCGAGTACGATCCCGCTACTTCGGTAACAGCGTTCACGGCATCTTCCGAAAGAGTTGCGCGACCGAGATTGGTATGCATCACGACACCTGTTGCATTTATCACTCGTGTGAAACTGCGTCTCGAACCGGCTTCGGCCCTGACGGCAATCTCTTCTACGATCTCAGTCATACGTGGTTCTTTCCCGCGATTTCCCTCTGCGATCGACTGCCGGATCTCCGCCAGCACTTCCCTGGTGGCCTCCATCAGGCTCCACCGGGGAACCCGGTTACCGAGATCGACCAGACCCGGGTCCTCAAGGACCTTCTCCACTGAAGGGATGGAGCGCAGGAGATCCCGCTTGTTTTCCACCGAATCCTCCAATCCTGTGCCAAAATAGCAAAATACCACAAATCCGTCAAGTTAATATGGTTCAATAAATTGTGTTGAATTTATCCACAGCATTCTGATAATAAACCTGTAACCATTTGCATATTAAAGGAGAAGGATACGATGAAGAACGCGGGCAAGGCAGCGCTGGTAAGTGCACTTGTTGTCGCAGTCACGCTGGTGGCGTGTGCTCCCAAACACAAGCGGCCGGTAGGCCTTCTCTATGAAGGGCGTGAGGAAGCTCTGAAGGGATTGGACGCTGACCCACTGCGTGGTAGAACAATCGTTATTGATCCCGGACACGGTGGTGTTTTCAGAGGTGCCCGCGGTGTAGGCGGTCTCGATGAAGCCGATGTCAATCTCGGTGTTGCACTCTATCTCTGGGGACTGCTCGAGGAGGCGGGTGCGGAAGTCACACTCACACGCACGACCGACCGGGACTTTGTCGACGGTGACTCACTCCAAACTAGAAAAGATCTTCAGGCAAGGGTGGACGTGGTCGAAGACATCAGACCCGATCTCTTCTTATCACTTCATCACAATGCGGGTGTGTCGCTCGATACCACCTTCAATGAGATTGAAGTCTATTACCAGATGGGTGAAGTGGGTCCATCCCTCGATCTCGCCAACATAGTCGCCAGACATCTTCATAAGAACATCGGCGGGCGTAAGACCCGGGTCCTTCCCGGCAACTACTACGTGCTCCGAAGGACGACCGTGCCGTCGATACTCTGCGAGCCGTCATACATAACCAACACCCAGGTCGAATCCAAACTCAAACTCTCAAACAAGCAGCGACTCGAGGCGGAGACCTATTTCCTCGCTCTGGTCGATTACTTCTCACGCGGATTCTTAACCATAGTCGACTTCGGACCGGTCGGAACGATCGAAACTGGCACACCGATAATCCGGGTGGACTTTGATGACCTGGCAATGGTTGATGCCCAGACTGTCGAAATCGATCTCGACGGCACGAGACTGATCCCGTTCAAGATAGGCCGGAACACTTTTGCCGCCTTTCCGGCATCACCCCTACCGGGCGGGAGGCACACGGTAAGAGCAAGTGGAAGGGTGATAAGCGGCAATTCCAGCCCAATCAAAAGGTGGGATTTTGCTGTGGACCTCAAGCCCGATATTCTAAGCGTGGTAGCGTTCCCTGCCTCAGCGCAGCCACCGTACCCGCAGAAAATCGTGGCGTCCGTGTTTGACAGAAACGGGAATCCCGTGGCCGATTCCACCGTCGTTGCCTTTTCCTGGACAGGGGAAACGTCCCGGCGACCCACCATTAGCGGCAGTGGGTCCATATATGCGGGACAGGAGATCCCCTTCGGTGAGGGTACGGTAACCGTGAAATGCGGAGGACTCACGAAGCAACTATCGCTCGCCGCGGACGGTCCCGGGACGGTGGGCGGGCAGCGCATGCGCTACATATCGGGATTTGTCCGCGACCGTCACGGTGACCCGCTTGAGGCCGCCACAGTGACTGCAGTGCCTCCGGCCGACCTCGCATTTTCCGACCGCGACGGTTACTTTCTCCTTAAGACCGGTGCCCGAAATCTTCACGTCGCACGACCGGGTTACAGGGATGTCACTCTCGATATGACGGGCGATACCTATCCGGTCACTCGGCTTGAAAAGTTCTATAATTCGGTTGGCCCCGGTGCAACAGTGACCCTGGACGCCGCTGGCGGTGGTGACGAAACGGGATGGGTTGGACCCGCAGGTACCAAGGCGTCCGAACTCAATCTTGCTCTTGCCAGGAGGATTTCGGGTTTCCTATCCGCTGCCGGCATCGAAGCCCGCCTCACACGCAGGACGGACACAATGACCGGCAAAGAAGACAGGGTCACGAGGTGTGAAGCCTGGAACTCCACTCTGGTCCTGTCAATATCTCACACCCGCGGCGCTCGAAGTGGAGTCAGTATCGAGCACTATCCCGGCAGCAGCGGCGGCATCAGTCTCTCCGGATACCTTAGCGAGGAGGTCGTGGCACTCACGGGGAACATTACATCAGTCGGGGAGACCGCTGAATACCTCGTCCGGCAAACGAGTTGCCCTGCCGTTAAGCTCACCTTCGTGACCCCCGGCACACTGGATGATGAAGCATCACTCTCCGAACCGGTCGACCTCTGGACACGTTCCTATGCGGTGTTCTGTGCGATCGCAAGATACCTCGGGGTCGAGGAGCGCGACACTTTCTCAGTCTCCGGTAAGGTCACGCGCGATGGCGAAGCAGTCACCTCCGGTCTGATCCTTGTCGACGGGTGCTTCGAGACTATTATCGACAACGCCGGGGGATTCGATCTCAAGCTGCTCGAACATGGACTTCACACTGCGGTGGCTTTTTCAGGCGGACTTCAATCGGATCGCGTGGTGTTCGACGAGAGTACCGGGTCGCTCCGGATAGAACTAGATTGACAGGTTCAGGTATTCCAATGCGTACTCGTGATACATCTTCGCCGATTCGAGAATCGCAGCCAACTCTTCCTCGGAGAGATCACGTCTGTAGACCGCGGGAACACCGAGTGACAGCGTACGCGGCTCAACCACACCGCCCTGCTTTACAACCGATCCGGCCCCGACAATTGCATCAGGGCCGACGACCGCACCGTCGAGGATCACACTTCCCATCCCGATGAGGCAGCGGTCCTTGATCGTGCAACCGTGAAGCACGCTGCCGTGACCGACCGTGACGTCACTGCCTATCTCCAACGGATGGGTATCGATCGTCACATGCAAAACGGTGTTGTCCTGGATATTGGTTCTGGACCCGATACGCATCCAGTGGACATCGCCCCGACAGGACACATTTGGCCAGATGCTGGAGTTGTCACCGATCTCGACGCGGCCGATCACCGTTGCGCTGGGAGCGACATACACCCCCTTGCCAAGACGGGGGGTCTCACGCAGGTTTGACTTCCAGTCGACCAATCAGAACTCCTAGAGCGGGAACTTCCCGAAGTCTTCCGGGCTCAGCTCGTCGAGATGTTTTCTCAACGCTTCGGCCTTCTCGTCTTCGGACAGCTCCTCGGAAATCTGATGGTTTTTAAGCAACTCATCAGAAACGAAGATCGGGGACTTGGTTCGAAGAGCAAGCGCAATCGAATCACTGGGTCTTGCATCAATCCCGACCACTTCCTCACCCTTATCAACGAACAGCTTTGCATAGAAAGTGTTTTCCTTCAGCTCGGATATGGTCACCTTCCTGATGGAGCCGTCCAGTCCGTGGACTATTGCCTTCATCAGATCGTGGGTCAGCGGTCTCTGAAACGACTGGCCCGCAAGCACCATCGCAATTGCACGCGCTTCGGCACGCCCTATCCAGATCGGCAATATCCGCTTACCGGTCAGTTCCTGGAGAATCACGACCGGTGTATCGGTTCGCTCATCAAGCGCGAGTTTCCACACCCTCATCTCGACCACTTCACCTACCTCGCTTCCTCCAAATACCTCAATCCGTCCCGAATTCGGGCTGCGATCCTGAGCGCATATTCTCTATCATCCACCCTGCGTCATCACTGAGATCCGTTTCCGGATACTCCTCAAGGAACACTCTGAAGACCTCCTCAGCCCGGTCGTAGTCCTGGAGGTCCTCTGCCATCGTGAATCCGATCATGAACCGTGCTTCGTATACTCTCTCATCATCGGGAAATTCCTCCGCAAACCGCCTGTAGTACTCGATCTTCTTCTCGGCGTCCGATTCCTCGCTGGCCATCTTGAAAAGTGTTTCCGGGGTCATGGCCTCTTCGGGAGATTCCGTAAAGTACTCGGCCCCGTACTTGGATCGGAGGTCTTCCATTATCCGGTCACGAACCGCATTGCGATTATCGTAGGTCAGTCTGTCCGATATGTCCCCTTTGACCTCCTCGAGAGGTTTAAGAATGCCGGGGTTCTTCTCATCGACACGTACGATGTGATAGCCCACCGCCGTTTCGACCGGCATGCTCAACTCGCCGACTTCCAGTTCAAAGATCGCATCAACAAGCGCAGGCAGGTCGCCAGTCCCCTTCAAAGGCTTTCCCTTCACAACCTCACCGTGCAGGATCCCTTCCCTGTCCTTGGTCACAGCATCAAGTGAGTGCTCGGCGGCGAGTTCCGCGAAATCCGCCCCCTCTTCGAGCTGTTTCCGGATCCGGGCGGCCTTTCCTTCGGTTGCAACCTGGATGTGACGCGCTCTCGCGTTCGCAGGGATAGTGAACTCCACCGGGTTCGATTCGTAATGTTCAAGGACAGCGGCATCCGTCGGCGCGGCCTCAGCTTCAATCACCTGCTCGTAGAACAGTCTGACCAGTATATCGCGCTTTCTGAGAGCGAGCTCATCCTTCAGATCCTGGCTCTTATCAAGTCCTTTTGCAGTAGCCTCCCTGACGATCATCTCTTCTTCGACAATCGCCTTGAGAAGCCGCTCCTTGCCTTCAGGTGTAGTCAGTTGGTCCCGCATATACGGCGGCATGCCCTCGAGTCTTGCCTCGAGATCAGCCTCGGTTATCACACGGTTTCCTACTCTGGCCAGCCCCCCCGTCTGTTCCTCTTCGGCGCAGCTCAGGCAGACCGCGATGGCCATGACGGCGATCAACGTAATTTGTTTGACGTGGGACAAAAGGCACACCCTCCTCTTATCAACCGGATTTCTTTACCACCCAGACCTTGACTTTTGCCTCAACATCTGAGTAAAGCCTGATCGGTATTGTGTAAACCCCCAGAGCTTTCAGGGGCTCGTCCAAAACGATCTTCCTCTTGTCTATATCGAATCCCTGGCCGGTCAGAAGCTCTGCGATATCCGCGCTTGTGACCGCTCCGAAGACCCTGTCATCCTCTCCGGCCTGGACTTCGGCCGTGCACGACACCTTGTTCAGATCCCCGGCAAGTTCCTGGGCTTCCCTGTGCATCTTGACTTCTCTCACCGCACGTCTTCGCTCTTCTTCCTTCATCATTCTGGCGCCGCTTGACGTCGCCGGGAGAGCGATCTTTCTAGGCAGGAGGAAGTTTCTCGCGAAACCTTTCTTGACTGTTATCTTCTCTCCTCTCTTGCCGAGATTCTCAACGTCCTCCATCAATATCACATCCATAGGAGACTTCTCCTCCCTACTTAAACTGTTCAGCAGTGAACGGGACGGTGGCTATGTGCCGGGCCCTCTTGATGGCCCGTGTCAGCTGTCGCTGGTGCTTTGCACACGTCCCTGAGATCCTCCTGGGCACGATCTTACCTCTATCGGTCACGAACCTGCCCAGTTTGCGATCATCCTTGTAATCGATTAAATCCTCCCCGTCCACACAGAACCTGCAGACTTTCCTGCGCCTTCTGTCTTCTCTTGGCATCTTGTTGCTACCTCCAGACCTACGTATTGTTAGAAGGGTACTTCGTCCTCAGTATCGATACCATTACTATTACTATCGCGGGCACCGGATTCGACGAATTCCTCTTCGGTAACCTCAGGTTTAGCAATACGGTCGAGGAACTGAACCCTTTCGCCCCTCACTTCCAGCACGCTCCTCTTCTGGCCGTCATCCGTCTCCCAGCTGCGGCTATTCAGTCTGCCTTCGACGAAAACGGCACTGCCCTTTTTCAGATACTCATTGACGAGAACCGCCAGTTTGCCCCATACAACCACATTCACAAAAGCAACCAGTTGCTTCCATTCGCCGTCCTGCCCCTTATAACTCCTGCTTGAGGCCACAGCGAAGGATGTCACTGCAGTCCCACTCGGGGTATATCTCAGTTCGGGATCCCTGGTCAACCTCCCGCTCATCATCACCTTGTTCACCGAAGCCAACTTGACATCCGCCATCTCGACCCCCCTGTCAATAGACGAGCATCCGGGTCTTCTTGCCCACCCAGTTCACGATCACGTGCCTCAGCACGTTCTCATTCAGCTTGTAAGACCTTTCTATTTCTCCGATAGAGGCAGGCTCGAACATGAAGGTTATCATAGTGTAGTAACCTTCCCTGTTGCCTTTGATCTCATAGGTGAGCTTCCTCTTGCCGCCGGGCTCGACACCGATAACCTCACCCGCCAGACTCGAAATCAGGTTCTCAACCTTGGTTATCTCATCTTTGACCTGGGTCTCATCAAGCTTGGGATCCAGAATAAAAACCGTTTCGTACTTCCGCATCCTTTCCCCCTTCACTTACCGAATCTTACCAGCACAATATCCCCATCTTCGACTATATAATGCTTCCCTTCCGTTCGGACAAGTCCCTTGTCCCTGGCCGGACTCATCCCTCCACATGCAGTAAAATCCGCAAAGGAGATTACCTCGGCACGGATGAACTTATCCCGCATGTCGCTGTGTATTTTACCCGCCGCCTCCCTCACCGCCGTCCCGCGTCTCACCGTCCACCCTCTCGTCTCCGCCCCTTTTATCGTAAAGAATGTTACCACTTCAAGGAGATCATAGCAAGCTCTTACGAATCTGTCCAGAGTACCCCGATCAAAATCGAGTTCCTTGAGCAGCATTGCGCCCTCTTCGGGTTCAAGCTCGCATATCTCCGCCTCGATCTTCGCGGAAACCGTTATACACACTGTATTCCGGGCCTCAGCCGCTTTCTCGATCATGCCCAGACACCTCACCGTCACCTCTGCCGAGGGCTCCTCGCCGACATTGGCAACCAGGAGCACCGGTTTTGAAG
>JALGZP010000075.1 GCA_025774845.1 bacterium | reverse complement strand
CATCTCATCCGATTCCCGGACACATGTCAACACAATCATCGGCTGAGTGACTGTGCAAACGTGTTGACGAGTTGCTGGGATTGCGGTAACTAGAAAGTGCAGGGTGATGAGTGTCATATGTGAAGTAGGATAGAGAAGGATCTATGTGCGCAAGTCAGAGCGACAGTCTCGCCGAGCTCGCAGACCGGTAGACGGTGTCTTGATCCCAATGCGGTTATCGAAGAAGCGTGTGATGGAGGGAGTGATGGAGGGAGCGGAATACCTGGCTGCGCGCGATAAGGATCTCGCGCGACTTCTAAAGGCTGATGGCGTCCCCCCTCTCTGGGCGAGAAGACCCGGTTTTTCAACATTGATCCAGATCATTCTGGAACAGCAGGTATCTCTGGCTTCAGGTAGAGCCGCACACCGGCGCCTCGCCGATGGCGTTATACCATTCAAGCCGGAACGCTTTCTGGAGGTAGGCTCATCACACCTGAGGTCGCTGGGTGTCACCCGGCAGAAATCCGGTTATTGCATCAATGTTGCCGAAGCGATTCTTGAGAACCGGCTTGATCTGAGAGCCTTATCAAGGATGGATGATGCTACCGTCGCGGAATCACTTGTTCAAGTCAAAGGCATCGGTACCTGGACTGCGGAAATCTACCTCCTGATGGCCCTGCGTAGACCGGATGTCTGGCCCACCGGGGACGTTGCGCTGATAAACACGATGCAGAAGATCAAGCGACTTCGAAAGCATCCGCCGGAAAAAACACAATCAAGAATTACTGAAGCCTGGCGACCATTCCGGTCGGTTGCGGCCAGGATGCTGTGGCATCACTACCTGTCCAACAAGAGATAGAGGAACAGTGGGTTCTATTCGCAATTCGGCATGGTTGCTTCAGTAGGTATGGTCATTCGAGATTACTAGGGTATCCCGGTTTCATAATGAAACCGCCTGCAGGCAACCCGCCCCGCATCATCGAAGGGTATCCCCTCCTTCTCGAGTAAAGCCCGCTTCATATCAGGCCCGCCCTGGTAGCCACCAATATGCCGGTCCGAGCGGACGGCCCGGTGACAGGGTACGATGATGGGAAACGGGTTATTCGCAAGGGCATTCCCCACGGCCCGGGCCGCGTTCTTTCTTCCAAGGAATCCTGCGATGAGTTGATAGGTGCTGACACTCCCGCGTGGAATTCCGTGCTCTGCACGTAGAACGCGCTGCTGAAACTCAGAACATAAACTGAGGTTTGCAACATCCAGTGAGAGCTCGATTTCCTCTCCTTCAAGAAACCTTCTGATTGAAGTAGCCACAACATCGATTTCGGCGCAGGAGGCCGGATGCGAATTCGGGTAAAGCTCGGATGCCCGTTCTTCAGCAGACTGCTCAGGCTTGGATAGCAATACCCGGACAATCCTCGGGTTACCACTGGAACCCGTCCAGATGATACCCGCAGGACCGTAAGGGGTTTGCTTTATAATCTTCCTGTTCATGTGTATACTAGATGTAACGCACACTTGAACATACATCAACGCTTTTACACGGTGGGGCATGCTTAGAAATGGGGATGATATGAGACTAACGTTTGTGACACTCATCCTGTGTGTTCTTGTCTGGTCGAGTGGTTGCGGCGACGGAGGAGGAGACGGATGCACGGGTCCCTCCAACCATCCACCTATCATCGAGGCCCAGGCGGATACATCTGCCGCACTTAGTGACACCCTTGTACTGTGGGCAATTGCCCATGACGCGGATGGTGACGATCTGAGCTACAATGTCCTGATTCATATCACGGCCGAGGAGTTCGCGAGGGGATACATACCAGCTGCGTGGATGCACTCGCCAAGTGGGCGCTTCAGGTTCTGGCCCCAGACCGACGATGAACCTCAAAGGCGATTCACATTCCTGGTAGAAGATAACCGGGGCGGGACCGACACCACGACGTTCGCAGTCAGGGTGTACCGAGTCACTGAGTGAGGATGTGAGTATGGAGAGTGATGTCTGGTACGTGGGGTATGGATCGAATCTGAGCTTGCAGCGTTTCCTTTGCTACATACAGGGAGGGAAACCGCTGTTTGGGAAGAAGCACCACGTGGGTTGTGCAGATCCGGGACTGCCTGAAGACGACAGACCTATAGTAATTCCATATTCACTCTATTTTGCGTTACCTGACGGCGGGAAAGACACGGAGAACTGGGGCCCCGGCGGAGTTGCATTCATAAGCCCCGAGAAGGACGAGAGAGCCTTGACAGCCGGCAGGTTATGGAGAATAACGCGGGCTCAGTACACTGAGGTAAAGAGAAAAGAAGGGCCCTGGTATAGGAAAGAGATCAAGTTGGGTGAATCAGATGGTATTTCGATTTACACAATTACTCACGAGGTGGAGCTGGCTAACCTCATCCCGCCGTCAGAGGCCTACCTGAAGACAATAGCTCTCGGACTCAAAGAGACCTGTGCCTGGAAAAATGAAGAAATCGCTAATTACCTTGTCGGAAAAAAGGGAATTAAAGGCACACTGAGCAGACACAAGATACTACAGATCCTGATTGGTGAGTGAGTCAGCAATAGCTCTTGCGACATCCTGGACGCGTCGCGGCTTGCCATTGACCGCGACGCCGGTCTTCAGGATACTCCGGAACGTTAGGATGTATTCGGGTAGCAGATCGTGACCGGGTTCGCCTTCGGGATGGAGGAAATCTTCGACCGCGAGTGGTCCTGTGACGGTCTTTCCGGCGGCAATCGTTACGGTATCGCCGATTTCACTTACGATATCGGTCTCGTGGGTCAGAATGATCGTGGTCAGACCCTGGTCTCTGAGCTTCCTGATTGCTTCTATCAAGTTCTCCCTGCCACGCCAGTCAAGACCGGCAAGTGGTTCATCCAGTATGAGATATTCGGGCTTGAGGGCTATTATGGACGCGAGTGCGAGTTTCCTGCGTTCACCGAAACTGAGTTTGCCGGGGTCCCGCGGCAGCATCTCACTGGAAAGCCCCACGCACTCAAGTGCCCAGTCACGCCGCCCGGTGATTTCCCTTGGGTCAAAGCCGAAATTCCTGAGGCCGTACTCGAGTTCCTTCTCGACCGTCATTTCGAAGATCTGGCTTTCGGGGAACTGAAACGCGAGTTGCACCTGACTCCTCTCAAAGTCCTTCGCCGCAGGATCGGAACCGTCGATACGAACACTCCCGGTCCGGGGCATAAGAAGCCCGGCCAGAATGAGGGCCAGCGTGGACTTACCCGAACCCGTTCTCCCGAGAAGGAGATGTACCAAGCCCTTACCGAGTGTGAAATTCACATCGTGAAGCACATCATCTTCGAAATATGAGAAGGAGACATCTTCGAGCACTACCGTCATGTTCGCTCACCTTTGTCGCCTCCACCCAGCCTGATCAGAGTTTCAGAGACCGTAGCCGAGGAGAGCTCGGGCCACTCTGCCATCTCGCCGGCGATATGGGGAACACTATCCATCAGTTCACGGGCAAGGTGTGCCATGCCCGACAAGGGATGACCTTGCCCCTTGAGATACCTCAGAAACTCCACCTTATCCCCGTCGAAACCGATTGCCCCATCCTTAAGAAAGAGCACACGGTCACACAGCCAGACATCCTCAAGCCTCATAGAGATGAATGCAAGTCCCGCCCCCGTCTCTTCAAGCAGGTGGTCCAGTGCCCCTATAAGCTTCCGCCGGGATACAGAGTCGAGGAGCGAGGTGGATTCATCGAGAATGATATAGTCCGGGCGCATCGCGTAGATCGATGCAACCGTGACCGTTTGCTTTTCACCTGCGGAAAGAAGATTGCACGACCGCTTCCTCAGCTCTCCGATCCCAAAAACATCCAGTGCCTGATCCACACGTCGCTCGACTTCTGAAACATCGAGCCCGAGATTCCTGAGACCGAAGCCTATCTCTCGTTCGACCGTCGTCTCCACGATCTGGTCATCGGGGTCCTGAAATACAATACCGACTCTCCGGCGTACGTCATAGATGCGATCCGGGTTTCCGGTGTCGACGTCACCAACGTTTACCGTGCCCGCCGTGGGTTTCAAGAGCCCGCAAAGGAGCCGGGCAAGCGTGGTCTTGCCACTGCCATTCCCACCGACCAGAGCCAGCATCGAGCCGCGCTCGAGCGAGAGCGTTATCCCGCTTATCACTTCGGGGCCGCCGGGATAACCAAACCGGATATTCTGGACGTCAAGCATGCAGCGTTTACCTGTGCTCGAGTCTATCGAGGTGCATCCTGGCCTCATCCGACCAGACAGAATCCTGATCGATCTCAAGGTACCGCTGCCATGCCCGCTTGGCAGGTCTTCGTTTCCCGAGGTCCTCGAGGGTGAATGCCATAGCGTACTGGGCTTCCCTGTACTCGGGATCGATCTCGAGGGCCGCTCTGAACTCATCCAGGGCGTCACCGGACTTGCCTGACTGACGGAGTGTTGCCCCCAGACTGTAATGGTAGGTCTTCTCGGAGGGATACGTTTCGACAAGCCGGATGAGGATCGAAAGCGCCCTTTCGGGTTTCTCCAGTTTGTTATAGACGAGTGCAAGATTGTACCAGGCATCGACATGCGAAAAATCAGCTTCGACTGCGCTTTCAAGATAACGCGATGCTTCTTCGTATTGACCGGTTCTCGCGAGCACCGTCCCACGGTTATAGAGCATAGTAGCATCCTGTATGACCTTCAGGTCCTCGAGCTCACCCCGGTCAAAAGGTATAAGCAGCGTCCTACCCGGCTCCAGCGTTGCGAGAGGATCGACGCCGTTGTATTCACCAAGCGGTCCACCCAGTCCACGGTCGCCGTAGTATTTCTCTGCGATCGACTCGAGTGTTTCTCCTTTGGACACGAAATGGGTATAGCCTTCCTTCCCCACGACCATCGTAGTACCCGGCTTCCGGCATGAAGGACTGATGAGAAGAAGGACTATGAGAAAGGCTATGAGCGCCAGGTCAATCCGTGAGCGAGTGCCGGAAGGCATTTCTGGTTTCCTCCATGACCTCGTTTACAGGTACACCACTCTTCCTTGCTACACGCAGAGAGTCATCGTATTCGGGTGCGCAGCGTTTTTCCGTACCAAGTGTGAACACCTTGGCCTTGACCTTGCCATACTTGGTGTCCACTTCTATCGACTCCCGGTCGAGTTTGATCCTCTCCACCTCCTTGAGCCTCACTCCCGATGTCGTGGTTCCGGACAGAATGCAGTCAGCGAGCTCGCTTACGTGCTGGCTCTCCGCGAGGACGCCCAGGAGAAATCCGGGCCGTCCCTTCTTCATCAGTATGTTTGTGACCCACACATCAAGTGCGCCGCGCGAGAAGAGATCGTCGTAGATATGCGAGAAGAACTCCGGGTTCATGTCGTCGATGTTGGTTTCTATGAGCGTCACCCTGTCAAACCGGGACGCCCGGGTCTCGCCCAGGATCAACCGCAGAACATTGGGAACACCTTCGAGTTCACGTGAGCCCGCACCGTACCCCACACCGGTCACGGTCATCGACGGTACGGGTCCGAACTCGGAAGCACACGTTTTGAGGATGGCCGCACCGGTCGGTGTCGTGAGTTCCCCTGTAAGACCCCAGCTCCTCACGGGCAGACCCCTGGCGATCTCAAGCGTGGCCGGAGCGGGCACGGGAAGCGTGCCGTGCTGACACTCGACCTTTCCGCTCCCGAGAGCAAGGGGCGAAGAGACCACCTTCTCGATTCCAAGTGTCTCCAACGCGATAAAACTCCCGACGACATCGACTATGGAATCAAGTGCACCCACCTCATGAAAGTGCACATCACTCTTCGGTACACCGTGAATACGCGACTCGGCCTCTGCAATCGCTTCGAACGCTTTAACCGATTTCTCCTTCACCCTGCCTGAGAGATCGCTTGTCTCGATCATCTCGACTATGTGTTTGAAGCTTCTCGGTGCGGGTGCCGCCCGGTGGGTGAAAGCGAAGAACTTCGCACGGACCGCATTTCGCATGACATCGCTCACGACAACATCGATGTCCTCTATCTTGAGTTTAGCGAGCTCACTTGTCAGGTCGGATTGCTTTAGCCCTACGTCAAAGAGGCTTGCAAGAATCATGTCCCCGCTTGCGCCTGCGAAGCAGTCAAAGTAGCCGAGTTTCACCCCGTCAACTCCCCTTTGAATTGATCAGACCTGCCACCACACCTGCCCCGAAACCGTTATCGATATTGACGACCGTGACCCCGGGCGCGCAGGAATTGAGCATCGTGAGCAGGGACGCCAGACCGTTAAAGCTGGCCCCATAACCCACGCTTGTGGGGACGGCTATGATCGGACCGCCGACGAGACCCCCCACAACACTCGCGAGAGCCCCTTCCATACCCGCAACCACGACGATCACATTCGCCTGCTGAAGTACTTCGACATGGCCGAAGAGGCGGTGGATGCCCGCCACACCAACATCAAAGAGCCGTTCGACCCGGTTTCCGAGGAATTCGGCTGTTACCGCGGCTTCTTCCGCAACCGGTATGTCCGATGTCCCGGCACTGACTACCGCGATTTTCCGTTTTGACTGCTTCCTGTGGGGAGCGACGACAATCGTCCTCGCAGTCTCATTATAGGTTGCCCTGGGAATGGCTTTCTTTACGAGTTTGTATGCTTTTTCATCCGCCCTCGTGGCAAGCAGTCTTTTGTTCCGTTTATATATGGTCTTCGCAATCGATGCGATCTGTTCATAAGTCTTGCCTTCACATAATAGCACCTCCATCACACCGGTCCTCGCCTTCCTTCCGACATCGACCCGCGCGAACCCGAGTGATTCATAGGAGGTCGAGATCTTCTCGATCGCCATCTCGATACTGATCTTACCGGCCTTAACATCGGCCAGAATCTGTTTGACCGCCTTTCGCTCCATACTCTCCCTCACTCCGCTGTGCCCGGAAAGATCCGGTCCAGGAGGCCTGAAACCTCCGCCCTTGTTGCCACCGTCGACATTGACGGTCTCAATGCTACCACACGGGGTATGCCCCTTGTATACCACAAAAGGTGTTTTCTGAACCTCACGGTAGCGACCCTCTCGCCGAATTCCGCTATCCCGAAATCAAGGTGGGCAAGTATGGTTCTGACCATCTCAACCGGACCGGGCCCGGCGTGTGACCTGCCCTCGAGGTGGTCCCGGATCTCCCGGAATATCCAGGGACGTCCGTACGTCCCGCGTCCCACCATCACTGCATCGCATCCGGTCTCATCCAGTGCCCGCTCCGCGTCCTCAGGGGTCACAACATCACCGCTAAGGACAACGGGAATGCCGACGCCCTGTTTGACACGCGCAACCTCATCCCATGATGATCTGTCGGCGAACCCCTGTCTGAAGGTACGGCCATGGACGCTCAATGCCATGACACCACTATCCTCAAGTATCCGGGCTACTTCTAGAGCGTTTATGCTTGTCTCGTCCCACCCGATCCTGAGTTTGGCCGTTACGGGTAGATCCGTCGCGCCGACAACTGCGGCGGCGATCTTACCCGCCTTTTCCGGCTCAAGCATGAGCGCGCAGCCTGCGCCTCGTTTGACGATTTTCCTTGAAGGACAGGCCATATTGATGTCAATGAGGTCGGGCTTGACCTCTTCCACTATCGCGACCGCGTCGGCCATGCGCTGAGCATCCTTTCCGAAGATCTGGATACCTATTGGACGCTCATCATCATGGAAGCGCAGGTACTCGATGCTTCTCGGCTGGTTCCGCGAGAGTCCCTCCGAGCTCACCATTTCACTATAGACGACATCCGCACCGAAACGCTTACATATGCGTCTGAAGGGCGAGTCCGCCACACCGCTTAAGGGGGCAAGGAAAATCCTACCCATTTCAAGTGATTTCAACTTCATTGGCGTGGTTCGAGGGAACTACCTATGTCCTGCGTTCTTATCCGATCCGCCACGTCGCTCAAGGTCTCAAAGGCGAAATGTGCTATGCCATTTGTCTCGCAGTAAACCTTGAGATCCCGCTTGGCAAACACCACGTCGGTCTTCGACGCCGCACACTTATCCGAAAGCCCGTCTCCCACATAGATCGTGAGCATGTCACCTGACTTGACACGCTCGACATGGCTGGATTTACAGTTGGCGCAGCTCCCACAGGCTTCGTTGTAGTGGGGGAAGCTCAGTATCCTCTTTCCTTCTGTTACTTTAAGCTTGTTTGAGAAGAAATCAACATCGACGCCGTGAGCTGCCAGGAAGGGCTCAATATAGAAATCGAGCCCGTCGCTTACCACAACAACATCTATCCCCCGTTTCCTGCACTCTTCCTCGAGCAGGGCGAAGCCCTCATCGATCGGCTGGCTTCGGGCAAACTCGCGGAGGCGCGAAATGTCGTCTGTATAGGCGTCGAGCTCGCGCCTCAGACAGTCACGGGAGCTTATCAGACCCTTCTTCCATTCTTCGACGGCAGCAGGTGCGTCACTGCCCGCAAACCTTGTGAAGAAGGTATTCGAGATATCGACGGGCGATATCGTCCCATCGAAGTCTATAAAGAGCGTTGCCCGGGGCATCACTCAGTAACTTCGGAAAACTGCGCCGCCGATGCGAAGAGATCTGAGAGTGTGCCAACCCCACCTATGATCTCAACGGTCTTCTTAAGCTGGCTGTCCCCCTCGAGCGATATCGTGTATGCCGCTTGATTACCCCAGACCTTCCTGGCAACCTCCGATCTCAGCATCACGCCAACGAATTCCTCACCCTCGGCAAATTCCTCATCCGTATACTCAAACTCCTTCTCAGCGAGGAATTCCTTGAAATTCTCGATGAGCGCGGGGCCTTCGCCGAAGTCCTCGCTTATGTCGGCATTGTTCGCCACATACTGCACCGCGAATTCAAACACGAGTCCCTTGCGGGCAAGCCTGCTTGCGACCTTTGGCATTTCTTCGGGCTCGACCTCGACATCGGGACGGATGCCGCCACCACCGTACACCGCCCTTCCACCAGCGGTGTAGTAAGTGTGAGAGGAATCAGGCAGATCGCCTTCCGGAAGCACGATCGCCGATTCATCATTGGGATCGTCTTCTTTGTTTATGTTTCTACCGCTTGGGGTGTAGTACTTTGCAGTCGTGAGTTTGAGTGCACCGCCACCCGCAAGCCGCATCACACTCTGCACTGTGCCCTTCCCGAAGGTCGGGAGCCCCACAACAAGACCCCTGTCAAGGTCCTGTATCGCACCCGCAACGATCTCCGAAGCACTTGCACTCTGGTTGTCGACCAGGACGATCAGCGGGTAATCGCCGCCCACGGCCCGCGAGCCTGCGTTGTATTCACGATTCTGTTCCCGGCGTCTGCCCTTCGTCGATACCACGGTCTGGCCGGGTTCGAGGAAGAACTCGCTGACCTCGATAGCCTGGGTGAGAAGCCCACCCGTGTTCCGGCGAAGATCGATAATCAGCTTCTGCATGCCACCCTGCTTGAGCTCCTTGATCGCACGCCTGAGTTCATCGCTCGTGTCATCGGAGAATCCGGCGATTCTCACGTAACCGAGCTCTTCATCGAGCATCGATGAGAACGGAACACTCTTTATCTTTATGATGTCGCGGACGATCGTGTAATCGAGAAGATCCGGCTCGCCCTCGCGCTGGATCGTTATCGTGACCTCGGTTCCCTTTTTGCCTCTGAGTTTCTGCACGGCTTCGGTCATGGTGATCCCGCGTGTCGAATTGTCTTCAATCTTAACGATCCTGTCACCGCCCCTCAGGCCCATCCTGTCTGCGGGAGTCCCCTCAATCGGGGCGATCACGGTAAGCCAGTCGTTCCGGATGTCTATCTCGATGCCCAGGCCCCCGAAGCTGCCGTGCGTGCTGACCATAAGGTCGTCATACTGTTTCTTTGAAAGGAACTGACTGTGCGGATCAAGGGTATCGAGCATGCCGTTTATGGCACCCTCGAACAGTTTGTCGAGATCCGTCCGTGTGACGTACTCGGACCTGACCTTCTTCATCACCTCATCGAAGAGCATAACGCTTTCGATCGCGTTCGATGATCTCGCCAGGACAAGGCTTCCAATACCTACAGTGATGATGGCTGCAACAATAACGAGTACTCTCGAGCCCTTGCTCCTCAGCATCGCGGTTACCTCGCTTTCTTCAGGGGAAGCAGGTTTTCAACTATCGTTTTGACTTTTGCGAATATCACATCAGGCGGACCCGAGGCGTCGATTACCTTGACCCTGTCGGGCTCGGCCTTCGCTATCTCAAGATATCCCTGTCTGACCTTTTCATGAAACGTAGCTTTTTCTCCTTCGATCCTGTCGAGATTCCGTCCGAGTCTCTTCAGCCCGTCGTTGACGGGTAGATCGAGTACAATAGTAAGATCGGGCTTTTGACCTCCCGTCGCAACAAGATTCAGATCGGCAACAGTCGCCGCACCGATACCCCTAGCATATCCCTGATACGCGGTCGAGGCATCGTAGAACCGGTCACAGAGAACCGCCTTGCCTGCCTTGAGAGCCGGTCCGATCACCTCTTCGACATGCTGTGTCCTGCTGGCCTCGTAGAGGAAGAGCTCGGTCAGGGGTTCCATGGCCGCATTGGCCGTATCGAGCAGGATATGTCTTATCTTCTCCCCTATAGGCGAACCACCGGGTTCCCTTGTAAGCAGAACCTCAAAACCGTTTGCCGTGAGAAGTTCCTTCAGGAGCTCTATCTGGGTTGTCTTCCCGCTCCCTTCTATACCTTCTAGTGTAATGAATATTCCGGTTCCCACTCTGGATTTAACCCCCGAATCTCGTAGCGGTTCCGTCAGAAAAGACCGAGGCTCCGGTTACCTTCTCTTATGATTCTAATCGGTAACGGAGCCCGCTTCAAGAAGCAATAATTCGGTACCAGCTTACAAATTACATAATTCCGTACCAGCTTGTTAATTATGTCACTCCGGCGTAAGCCCGGTCGTTATTTCCTTGCAGTCTTAGGCTTCGGCTTCCTCGTGGTCTTTCTGGCGGTCTTCTTGCGTGCAGCCTTCTTCTTCGGCTTGCTGCACTTGACTATGAAATCTTCGACCAACTGTCTTGCCTGATCGTCCGTGAACTGCTTTGGCGGTGACTTCATGAAGTAGGAGCTCGGGGCTTCCAGCGCTCCGGAGATTCCGGCGTCCATCGCGAGCTTGCAGCACCTGATCGCATCGATCATCACGCCGGCGGAGTTGGGTGAGTCCCAGACCTCGAGCTTCATCTCCACATTGAGAGGCACGTCGCCGAAGGTTGTGCCTTCAAGCCTTATATACGCCCACTTCCGGTCGCTGAGCCACGCTACATAATCGCTGGGGCCGATGTGAACATTGCCAGGCCCGATGTCGTAGTCCAGCTGGGATGTGACGGCATTCGTCTTTGAGATCTTCTTGGATTCGAGCCTCGCCCGCTCGAGCATGTTGAAGAAATCCGTATTGCCTCCGACATTGAGCTGGCTCGTCCGCTCAAGCCGCACGCCCCGATCCCGGAAGAGACGGGTCAGGATCCTGTGGACGATTGTCGCCCCGACCTGGCTCTTGATGTCATCTCCTATGACAGGCAGGCCCTTGGCTATGAAGCGCTCCTGCCAGTATTCCTCACGTGCGATGAAGACCGGGATGCCGTTGACGAAACCGCAGCCGGCTTCGAGGATCTGCTCGACATACCACTTGGTGGCTTCTTCACTGCCCACGGGAAGGAAACTGACGACCACATCCACCCCATTGTCCTTAAGGAGTTTGACGATATTGTGGGTCTTACCCGGTGCCTTCTTTATGATCTTCGACAGATAAACGCCCAACCCGTCATGGGTCATGCCTCTTGCCACTTTCACCCCGGTCTTGGGCACATTACAGAACTTGTAGGTGTTATTGGGTCTCGTATAGATGGCCTCGGAGAGGTCTTTGCCCACCTTATTCCTATCAATATCTATCGCCACAGCGAACTCGATGTCGCCTATGTGATATCCGCCGAGATTGGTATGCATGATACCCGGTACGATCTCACCTTCCTTGGCGTTCTTATAGAATTGCACACCCTGCACCAGGGAGGATGCACAGTTCCCGACGCCTATAATTGCGGCTCTTACCTTTGCCATTTCAGACCTCCCGTCTTGATCTCCGCTTGTGTCACTCGGATGTGCCCGCTAGCCCCTTAACGCGAAGGAGCCTTTGCAGGGCCGTTATGTTCGCAAGTACTGCAACTATCCAGATCGCCCATCTCAGATAGCCAACACCGAGCAGGGCTCCCACGAGGATGATCACCATCCTCTCAGGACGTTGAAGCATACCAACTTCACACTCAACGCCGAGCCCTTCGGCGCGAGCTTTCACATAACTTACCATCAATGAGCCGGCCAGTGCAAGTATGACACCGTAAAGGCTCATGGTCCCCCTGTAGAGGACGGCAAGCCCTATGAATATGACAGTCTCGGCGTATCTGTGTTGCCGATCTTGGCCACAAGCCCGTCCAGGAGATCGAACACACCCGAAACCGCGATAAAGAGACCACCGAGCCTGACCATCCCTTTCGCGAACGCAAAGCCTGACGCCACCGCGGGAATGAACCCAAGTATGGTGATCACATTGGGGTCAACCCGGCCCGACGACAGCACCCTCGCCAGGGGGGCCAGTATGCCCTTGCATTTTAGCCTTATACTGAGGGGAATCAGCAAATACTCCTCCCCATTCTTGCCCGTAATGGACGCAAGATGTTATCAATCACCCACATCCCTGTCAAGAAGGCATTTCTCATTGGAGTTGGCCCTTGGGGTCAGGTCCAGAAATTAAGCGTTTTGCGCAATCGTTGGGGGTCAGAGCTCAAAAGTTGCGCAAACTGGTAAGGGTCAGAGCTCAAAAGTTGCGTTGTGGGGTTCCGGAGCCCAGTGATTACGCCCGGTTCCGCTGCCTGCAACTTTTGAGCTCTGACCCCAAGTGATTTGCGCAACTTTTGAGCTCTGACCCCAAGTGAGTTCAGACAATCCTGGAGATTTCATCGGACTTAAGGGGTGGGAAAGGGATGCGTTTGCCATTCTGGAAGAGCGCGGCCTTCTTCCCTTCCATGCGGCCGATCTCGGTGCACTCGATACCCAGGCCCTGTATCGCGCGGATCACCCGGGGTGCACTTCTTCTTGATGCCACTATGAGAAGCGAGCCGGAGGCAATGAGACCGTAGGGATCGAGGCCGAAGTGTTCACAGATACGCCGCGTCTCATCATAGAGCGGGACGCTCTCCAGATCGACTCTTACCCCGATACCGGTTGTGTAGCTGAGCTCCTTTAGACCCCACAAGAGGCCGCCCTCCGTAGGATCATGCATTGCGTGAATTCGGGCTGTCTTCACGGCGCAGAGGGCCTCCCTTACAACACTGATGCCCGGTGAAAGGAGGAGCCTGCGCGCCCTCACCGACCGGGTGCGTCCCAGAACACGATCCACCTGTTGTCGTTTTTCCCGGGCAATTATCGCGGTCCCCTCCACGGCGAGACGCTTCGTCAGCAGAATCCTGTCCCCCACCCCGGCGCGCTCTGGCCGTACAAGGTTCCGTTTTGAGACAGTGCCCATCATGGTACCGACCACAACGGGCTGGTTTACGGCGGAGGTTACTTCAGTGTGTCCCCCGCAGAGGCGGATCCCGAGACCGACACAGGCGCTGTCGAGATCCCCGAAGATGCCGCTCAAGACCCGTTTCCCGGTGCCGGGGGGTACGAGGGCCGTCGCGAGAAACCATCTAGGCGTGGCCCCCATCGTTGCAACGTCGTTGGCATTTACGTTTACGGCATAGTAACCGATATGCTCCGTGGTGAAGGTTATGGGATCGGTGGATGCCACTACGATTGTCCGATTCACGCTTGCAGCAAAGGCATCCTCACCGACCTCGGGGCCGATCAGCACTTCTCTCCCGGGCCTGGTCACCTTCGAGAGAAGCTCCGTGAGAAGCCCGTGAGGGATCTTGCCCTCAATGCGATCGTCCATACTACGTTTCATCCGCGAGTTTGATCTCAAACACAAGTCCCGAATCATCCGGACATGAGGCACAGGTCACATGACGATTGCTCTCCCAGAAGAACTCACCGCCACACTGAAGGGCGAATACCATCGGGAAGATCGCATCAAACGCCGATGTACACATCCCATCGGGCGTGAGTTCACCTATGGTGAATGAGTCCCCAACCTTGTGAAACCCCTGGTTGCACTCGCCGCTTGTTACGGTCGCGACTACCTTTTTCATGCCGAACCTCCTTGCGTTGCCGCCGGGCTAATCTCCGGCTATCTCTTTCTCGTCTATAAAGGCTTTGTCCTTCCAGTTGCCCCGTCTGAAAATAAGATAGATGAGAATGGCTCTCCCGATCCAGTCGAAAAGTGTACCGTACCAGATGCCCTTAAGACCAAGACCAAATCGGATACCCAGCAGGTAAACAAGCGGTAGCCTGAAAAGGAAGGTCCCCACAAGGGCCACAAGCATCGGGCTCCGGGTATCTCCTGCACCCCTCAGAGCCCCGGCGTACGTGAAGTGGAACCCCAGCGCCGGCAGTTCAAGCGCGCCGATCACAAGGATTGTGAGCGCAAGCCGCTCGACCCCGGCATCCGGCAGGAATATACCGACAGCCGACTTCCGAATAAGGATAAGTGGCCAACGCACCCTTGATGTCACGCCGGCCAACGGCCTGCCCGACCAGGGTCGTCGCTGCAATGGTGAAACCGAAACCCACGGTGAGCGATACCGACTCAAGCCTGAGTGCAATCTGGTTGGCGGCCAGGGCTATCGTCCCCAGGGCGGAGACCATACGCATATAGAAAACGAAACCCATTCGCATGGTCATGCGTTCGACGGCAACCGGAAACGCAAGCACGGAGATCCGTTTGAGAAGCTCCCAGTCGGGCATGAATGCGCCAATCTTGAGTCTTACACCATCGAACCCCGCGGAAAGCTTCGCCGAGATCATCAGAGCATTGAGACCATAAGCTACCATCGTACCAAGAGCCGCCCCGGTAACGCCGAGCGTGGGAAAGCCCAGCCGGCCGAAGATGAGACACCAGCTCAAGACAACTTTAAACACGCTGGAGATAAAGGTGAAGACCATGGGGGTACGCGTATCCCCCACCCCTTTGAGCACACCACCACCTGCGATTGCTATGGCATAGAGAGGGGAGGCAAGCAGATGAAGCCGCATGTAGATCAGACCCTGCTGCTTTACGATCCCGTCGGTCCCCATGAGAGTCATCGCGTAGGATGCGACGAGCGCTCCTACGCCGCCAGAGACCACACCCAGGATTACGGCCAGCAACACCGACTGGGCGGCACCGCGCCGGGCCAGGTCCATGTTACGAGCACCCACAGCCTGCGCGACCACAGTGGTCGATGCGACTGCAACCGAATGAAAGACCTCATAGAAGACACGAAAGACCGTGACCGCAATACCCACACCGGCAATTACCTCGGTA
>JALGZP010000141.1 GCA_025774845.1 bacterium | reverse complement strand
GAAAGCCCCTCGGTATCAGTCGGAATCGCGCAGCAGACTGCGTACTGCTTCCCGTCCTCGGTGAGCGTCGTAGTGGGGAGTACCACGAATTCATCGGCAAGAAGGATCCCCGTCTGGTTGAGCTTCGATCCTCTTATCACGATCCCGTCATCGCGTTTCTCGATTATCCTGGTGTAAAAATCAGGATCCTTCTGGTCCTGCGGTTTGAGTTTCCTGTCGCCCTTGGGATCGGTCAGAGCGGCCGTCACAGTGAGATCCTTCTTCTGGACGTTGACAAGCCACTTCTTGAAGCGCTCATGGTAATCGGTTCCGAGGGCCTTATCCACTTCGAAGGTCGTTGGATAAAGACCTGATATGGCCTCTGAGCCCGTACAGCGAAAGGTGCAGCAACCGAGTATCTCACCCAGCGAACGTGCCACCTTTGTCTTTTGTATGGCATCGTCCCTGCTCATCAGGGGGGCAGTGTAGAAATTGCAGACCTCACCCGTGAGGTGCGACTTTGTCGTGAGGAGCTCCTTGAACTTCGGGTGGTCGGTGAGTTCGTATATCCGTTTTATGGTCTCAAGTGAGGGCCTGAGCGCGGGATGCGTGAGAACATCCTTTATCTTCTCGCCACGGAACCACACGTCCATGGGCTTTCGCGCTTTCATGCTCGCTACGTATTCATCCGGAGTTCTCAGAGGCATTGCACTTCTCCTTTCAATTTCCATGTGCGGGTGACATTGATGACTTACGGGAAAAGATATCAGGCCAAATCGGCTAAGTCAAGCCCCTCACTCGAACAGTTGACAAGGTAGGGCCGGCCTGCTAAAGTGAGACGGTGTTTCTTTAAAAAGGGGGCATGGATGAGAACATCTTGTCTTGTAATAATCTCCATCGTGCTCGTCCTGGCGGCCGGAGGTGCGTGGTCGCAAGGGATGTCCGGGTTCCCGGCGACGGAGCTCCGGGCTGTGGATACTCCCAGTGATGGAGGCGGGAGCATCGATCTTGAGTGGGAGGGAGAAGGGCTTCAATTTGTCCTGATAATGAGGGCTACCTCGCCGGGTGGGGAGTTTGAGACCATAGGGGACGCTATTGCCTCCGATGGGTCATACACTGACATGCGTCTGGATGATCAGACTGATTACTACTACCGGCTGGCGTATCCGGCTGGTGAGGATACGCTCTTAGGCGCGGTCGCGGGACCGGCTCAGAGCAAGACAAACTGGTTCAGGTCGTATAGAAAGAACGCCCTCGTCCTCACAGCTCTCATGTTCATCCTGGTGATCAGTTATGTCACCCAGGCCAGGAAGGGCAAGAGACTCTTCATACGCCGGATCTCAGGCTTGAGCGCGATCGATGAGGCCGTCGGTAGGGCGACCGAGATGGGTAGGAAGATACTCTACATTCCCGGGATCTTAAGCCTGAGCGAGATTCAAACCATTGCAAGCCTATCAATACTCCAGCATGTCTCCAAGTTAACCGCAGTGTACGGGACCGACATAGAGGTCCCCAATAAGGATCCCCTGGTCTTTTCCGCTGCCAGGGAGACCGTGAAACAAGCCTACATGGAAGCGGGAAGACCGGACCAGTTCAAGGAGGAGATGGTCACATACCTCACCTATGACCAGTTCGCTTACGCCGCATCCGTTACGGCGAAGATGGTCCGGGAGCGACCTGCAACCAACTTCCTTATAGGGTCGTTCTTTGCAGAGTCTCTTATCCTTGCCGAAACCGGCCAGAGCATTGGTGCCATTCAGATTGCCGGCACAGCGGACATCCCGCAGCTTCCGTTCTTTGTCACTGCCTGTGACTATACGTTGCTGGGGGAGGAGCTCTATGCCGCGAGCGCCTATCTCTCCAAGGAGCCGGTGCTCTTGGGAAGCATAAAGGCACAGGATGTAGTCAAAGCGATAATCATGGTTACAGTTGGTGCAGGCATAGTGATTCTTGCATTCGGGTCTAACATCGTCCGAGATGTACTGTTTACCCGTTAGGTCGATAAGGAGGAGATGATGAGAAGAACGATTCCGCTCATACTGACTTTCTGTGTGGGCATGTACCCCATCTTCGCTTTCTTTGTCCCACATCGCGTCGTGACAAATATCAATCAGAATCTTGACACCTACCTGGTGATCGTGGCCGCTTTCGCCCTGCCTCTCGGCGTTGTCAACCTTGTGATGAGCAACATCAACAAGATCAAGAAGAAGGACAAGGGATGGTTTTACTCGGTCGTGCTGATAGCCGGTCTGTGCTTAATGGCCTTCTACGGCATCATGGGCGGCGATCAGGGTTTTCATGCCCATTTTCAGTGGATGTTTGAGAACGCGGTCTCGCCTCTCCAGGCGACAATGTTCTCACTGCTTGCCTTCTACGTGGCATCGGCCGCCTACAGGGCATTCCGCGCACGAAACGTTGAGGCTACGGTTCTTCTGATCGCAGCGATCGTCGTGATGCTTGGAAGGATACCGATCGGAGACATGATCACAGGAGGCAGGTTGACACCGATCAGCGAGTGGTTGATGACCAAGCCCAATGCGGCTGCCCAGCGTGGCATCATCATAGGTGCGGCACTGGGTGCGGCCTCGATGCAGATCCGTGTGATCCTGGGTATAGAGCAGACCTATCTCGGCAGTGGCAAGGACTAGGAGGACGAAATGAAAATCCAGAAGCTGCTTTACATAGACCGGAGGATCATTTACCTCCTCGTTGCCATCGGGGCGCTTATTCCCATCATACGACCGATCGGGCTTCCCGTCGTGCCGAGCGCACCGGTACAAGGCCTGTTCGAGCGGGTGGAGGAGTTAGAGCCCGGTGACGCGGTCATGCTCTCGTTTGATTATGGACCCTCCTCCGAGCCCGAGCTCAATCCCATGTCCGCTGCCATAATGAGGCATCTCTTTATGCGTGAGGTCAGGGTGATGGTCGTGGCCATCTTCCCGCTGGGTGGGGTGCAGATAGCGATACGGGAGGTCGCGCGGATCACAAGCGAGTTCGATCTTGAATACGGTGTCGATTACGTCAACCTCGGTTACAAGGACGGTGGCCAGGCGCCGATGAAAGCGATGGGCGTGAGTATACAGGATGTTTTTCCGGCCGACGTGGAGACTACTCCCACGGAAGGGATGCCGATCGTCGAAGATGTACGGAACTACGGTGACATCGAGGTCGTCATCACCCTCGCCACGGGGATCATAGGTGAGTGGTGGGCGAACCTCGTCAACGCGCAGTTCGGTGTGGACGTAGCCGTGGGGTGTACGGCCGTCTCGGCTCCCAAGTACTATGCCTACCTCCGCTCGGGTCAGATGATCCAAAGAGGTTTACAGTGACCCGGAAGAGATCAAGCGGGCCGCGATGACAGGCATGGATGTTCAGTCGATCGTCCACTTGATAATCATTGCTTTCATCATATTCGGTAATGTCGTGTACTTCATGACACGCAAGGGGCAAAGGGGGTAACTGATGGCTCCGTTCGGTATTCCAATCGGTGTATGGATTAATGCCTTTCTGACTATCTGTATCCTCAGCTTCCTTTATAAGGATAACCCCTTCTTCCGGTTTGCGGAGAGTCTCTTTGCGGGTATGTCGCTGGGGTACTATATCGGTATCGTTACCGAGAACACGCTTAAACCCAATCTCTTCAGACCCATGATCAACGACTTCTGGGGTAACCACAACTTCCTCCTGGTGATCCCGATGATACTCGGGGTTATGCTTTATTTCAGGTACATAAGGAAGATCGCCTGGCTTGCAAGAATAGCGCTTGCCGTCTACATCGGCTACTATGTCGGTGTTTATCTCATGCAGAAGCTCCATGGCGATATCCTCTTCCAGGCCCGGGATACGATCGTGCCGCTTACGATGGGTGGCATTGAGGCTGTCTGGAACGTGGTCATAATCGTCGGTGTGTTCTCCGTGCTCGTCTATTTCTATTTCTCCGCAGAGCACAAGGGGGCGCTCGGCAGGGTCTCGCGGGTGGGGATCTGGTTTCTGATGATCTCCTTCGGTGCGAGCTTCGGCTATACGATCATGGCAAGAATATCGCTCCTGATGGGACGGTTCTCGTTCCTTGTAAATACCTGGGTGAGGCCCATGATATCGGGCTGAGGTTGCGGCAAGTATAGAGTGGGTTCATCTTATGACTCCACGTATCGTTGCGCTCTATAGCGACTTCGGATTCGGTGACTGGTATGTGGGTGTGATGAAGGGTGTCATCCTCTCCGTTAACCCCCAGGCGACCGTGATCGATGTTGTTCACACCATACCCGATCATGATGTCTCAGCGGGATCATTCGCGCTGGCAGCGTCCTACAGTTATCTCCCGCTTGACGCTGTGGTGGTCGCGGTTGTCGATCCTGGTGTCGGGACTGAGAGGAGAATCATCTGCACCGAGACCGCCGGCAGAACCTTCCTCGCACCGGATAACGGCCTCCTGTCGGGTGTGTTCCTCAGGGAGGGGCATGGGAGGATTGTCTCGGTCGAAAACGATGAGTATTTCCTCAAACCTGTGAGCTCGACATTCCATGGTAGGGACATCTTCGCCTCTGTCGCGGGTCACCTCTCGATGGGTCTTATGATCAGCAAGCTCGGTCGTGAGGTCAGGAATGTGAAGAGATTCGACGTTCCCGGGGCGCGCCTGAGTGGGGGTTCTCTCGATGTCCTGATCCAGTGGGTAGACTGGTTCGGCAATCTTGTCACCAATTGCGGGGAGGAACTGGCAAGGGAGCTTAAGCTGATATGGGGGAGATTCAGGATCACCGGCGTGGAGGGGAAGTCGGTAAGCATAGTGGAGAGCTACGAAGCGGTCGGAGTGGGCGAACTTCTGGCCATTGTCGGCAGCTCCGGCTATCTTGAGATCTCCGTGCGGGAGGGGAGCGCCGCCGCCGTCCTGGGGTTTGGCATCTGGAGCGAGCTCCGGCTTACCAAGGCTTGATCAATATAGCTCTGGCAGATCCCGCAGTATACCATTATCATTCTTGGGAACACCTTCCGGTGATTGAGGCCGGTCCCATTAGCCGGACAAAATGGAGGAATGGAGTGCGATTCAGAGTCGGTTATCGAATCCTGTTGCTGATGCTGGCTATTATCGTCTGTGGAAGTAATGTGAGGGGACAGGGCCGCGAAGATTTTGTGCACAAAGCACTCGCTGATTCAACCTTTGACTGGCGGTCGGCCGAGACAAGTGGAGTTAGAATATACTATCAAGAGGGCAGTTTTGCTGACAGACATCGGATGATGTTACTGAACAATATAAAGACGTCTGTTGCCGATGTCCTGGAGACCCTGGAAGTAGCCGCATATGACAAGACACTCAACGTGTTCTACCTCGAATCACGGGATGAAATGGAGAGAATCGTAGGCCGGCCTTATTCGGGAGTTTCAAGTTGGACTGCAAAT
>JALGZP010000019.1 GCA_025774845.1 bacterium | reverse complement strand
TTCTCTGGAAAAGATAAAGGCTGAAATCGAGGAACACGATCTGACCCGTGTCGTCGTAGCTTCATGCACGCCGACGACGCATGCCCCGTTGTTCCGTGACACCATACGCGAGGCCGGACTCAACCCCTACCTGTTTGAAATGGCGAGTCTCCGTGAACATGTCTCCTGGGTGCACATGAAGGAACCGGCAAAAGCGACGGAGAAGGCCAAGCAGATTGTGGCGATGGCAGTCGCCAAGGCAGCGCTCCTGAGTCCCATCGAGCAGGAGAGCTTTGAGATCAACAAGGAAGGACTGGTCATAGGCGGGGGCCTTTCCGGAATGACGGCAGCTCTTGCGCTGGCCGGCCAGGGTTTCCGGGTCCATCTCGTCGAGAAGGAGGACCGGCTCGGCGGGCATCTGCATGACATTCACTCTACAATAGATGGAAAGGATACTCAGGAGCTCCTCCGAAGGACGATTGACGCGATCGAAAAGAGCGAGCTCATTCAGATCTATACCGGTGCCGAGGTGGAGGAGGCTTCCGGCTATCTTGGTGACTACAGGACTACGGTTCGCCTGAAACAAGAGGACCGGACAATCGAGCTCGCCCACGGAGCCATGATCGTTGCTACCGGAGCCAGGGAGGTTGAGACCGACGAATATCTCCGTGGCCGGAGTGAGAAGGTACTCACCCAGACCGAATTCGAGAGAATGCTCGTCGCCCGGGATATCTCCGATGTTGACCGGGTTGTCATGATCCAATGCGTCGGTTCAAGGGACGACGAACACCCGTACTGCAGCCGGGTTTGCTGCTCTCATGCGATCAAGAATGCCATCCGGATCAAGGATTTGAATCCAGCAATCGAGGTGATCATCCTCTACCGTGACATCCGGACCTACGGGTTCAGGGAGAAGCACTACCTGGACGCCAGACGCAGGGGTGTGATCTTTGTCCGTTACGATGAGACCGATAAGCCGAAGCTGACCGCAGACGGTGAGCGGCTGCAGGTCAGCGTGATCGATCCGGTGGTCAACCGGGAAGTGACCTATGAACCGGACCTTGTGGTTCTCAGCACGGGCATGTATGCCGATAACGAGAAGCTTGCCCAGACCTTGAAGCTCCCTCTCACCGAGGACGGGTTTTTCATGGAGGCCCACGCGAAGATAAGGCCTCTGGATTTCACGGCCGACGGGGTCTTCATGTGCGGGCTGGCTCACTCACCCAGGGCCATCGAGGAATCGATTGCGGAGGCCAAGGGGGCTGCCATCCGGGCCGCCACCATATTGTCAAGGGACAGGATCGAGGCAAAGGCCGAGATACCTCAAGTCAAAACCAAGTGGTGTTCCGGGTGCGGCATCTGCGAATTGATATGCCCCTACGATGCCCGCGAAGTCAATCCGGAGACCAGAGTGGCAGAGGTGGTAGATGTGCTCTGTCAGGCCTGCGGAGCGTGTGCCGCAGCGTGTCCCAGCGGTGTATCAGAGCAAAAGGGCTTTGAAAAGACCAAGGTCTTGGCTATGATAGATGCTGCTGTTTCAGAGTGAGAGGAAGGACCATGGAATTTGAGCCGAGGATTATCGCATTCGTATGCAACTGGTGCACCTATGCTGCCGCGGATCTGGCAGGCACCTCCCGCATTCAATACCCTCCGAATGTCAGGATCATCAGGTTGATGTGCAGTGGTGCGGTCGATCCTGTCTATATTCTGAAAGCCCTGTTGGAGGGTGCCGACGGGATCCTGGTGGGCGGGTGACACCCCGGCGACTGCCATTACCAGTCTGGTAATTACAAGGCACGACGGCGCATTGCGATCCTGAAGACGATTTTGAAAGACCTGGGCATTCCTGATGAACGCGTACGGCTGCAATGGATAAGTGCCAGCGAAGGGCGATTGTTCGCGGACACGATCACGGCCATGGTTTCGGACCTGAAGCAGCTGGGGCCCAGTCCATTCAAGACTGCGTGGGAAATATAGGGAGGAGCAATCGATGATCATTCCCCTCAAAGACGGGGTTATAGGAGAGACCCTTAACCAGGTGTTTCGAGACCTCCTGGAGAAGAAGGTCGTTGATGCCCTGGTCGTGCCTCAGGCTGTCCTTTCCGGAAGAAGTTTTGCGCCCACCCTGGTCAAAGACCCGTCCCAGATCGCAAATGCCTCTCCCTTTTTACCGTATCTCACAGCGAACGCGGCGAGGGTGGTCTCATCGCTGACTGCCTGGGGTGCGGGTCAGAGACTGGGTGTTGTGCTTCGGGCCTGCGAGGTTCGGACACTGGTCGAACTGGCGAAGTTCAAGCAGGCCAGCCTGGAACATCTTTTTCTCATCGGGGTCGACTGCCTGGGAACAGTGGAATCGGATGTCTTCGAGAAGATGCTTGGTGATGCCGGAGAGTTCAACCTGAGGGAGTTCCTTGATGCCCAGATCTCCGGGGATACGGCCAACCTGAGGAAATCCTGCCAGGTCTGTCGGTATCCCGTTCCCGAGAATGTGTCGATGAACATCGGGTTCATCGGAGTCGATCTCGACAAGGCCCTCTACCTTAAAGCTCCTGACGACATCGCCTCCCTGCTAGGGGCCGACGTGCAGGGGGACTCGGCGGAACGGGAGAAGCGAGTAGGGGAGATCATTGAGAGCAGAACCAAACTGCATGACCAGATGCTTGCCGAAGTGAAAGACCGTTTTGCAACGATTCCCGATCTCTTGAACGAATTCGCGCGGTGCAAGAGGTGCTACAACTGCCGCGAGGAATGTCCCATCTGCTACTGCAGGGAATGCATCTTTCTGACAAACATCTTCGACCATAAGCCGAGTCAGTATCTCCAGTGGGCGGAAAGAAAGGGAGCGATAAAACTCCCTTATGACACGCTGCTATTCCACCTGACAAGGCTGAATCATATGGTCTCCTCCTGTACAGGTTGCGGGCAGTGCAGCAGTGCCTGCCCCAATGGCCTACCGGTGTTTGAACTCTTCCGCCTGATTGGTACAGACGTACAGAAGGTCTTCGAATACAGTCCCGGCGACAATGCAGAAGAGGCACCACCGGTCACTACCTTCCGGGAGAAAGAACTCGAGTCGGAAGATCTACGGTAACCCGACGCGCGAGTTCGTCCCTGTCAGGCTGGACCCCTCGAGATCGTAAGGTGCCGGTTCTGGTCTATCAGTCTGTTGCCTTGCTGTGCAGGAGTTCGAGCATTCTTTCCCTGACACGCTTCAGTCTTGAGGAGATAACTGAAGCCACCTCCGTCATAACGAGATAACCTATGTGGCTGTTCTTCTTGAACAGGTCTCTCAGCGTGTCTCCGCTCATTTCAAGGACTGTAGCCTTCTCTGTAACCCATGCAGCAGCACTGAGGCTGTAGGGTTGGGTAAGAGCAGACCATCCGAAGATCTCTCCCTTCCTGATGGTCTCGACAGTCATCTGCTCGGACTTGCTATTCGGCCGTATTCGAATCTCCACCTCCCCGTCGAGGAGAATGTACATCCTCTGAGCCAGGGCACCTTCGGAGAAAATCCTCTGGCCGGATTCGTAGGTCTTCTCTTGGGCTAGTTTTGCAATGTTCTCCAACTCATACTCAGCCACATCCTTGAATATGGCGACATCTTTCAGCACGTCTGCTACGACCATACTCCCACCTCCTCGGTAAGATTCATTCCCCTTGTCTACCACGGCCGGGAGACTGCCCCAGCCAGGTAGGACATAATGCGCATGTACTATAGTATATGTAGCATATACTATAGATATAGTCAAGTGGACAGTGTATCAGGTTGAAAGGTTCGGCCCTCAGTCTGCCCCGGGGGGCTAGGTCCATACCCCGGGGATGGCAGTACCACAGGCCGGGCACTTACCTTCATCAAGGTCAATTGAAAGGACCGTGTAGCCTGTTCTCTTAACCACAACGTGACCGCAGTGGGGACAGTAGGTAGACTCCCCCGGGTGACCGGCGGGGACGTTACCAACGTATACATATTTCATTCCTCTTGCCAGGGCCACCTGACGGGCCCGTTCCACCGAAGTCACAGGTGTCCCAGGCAGGTTTTTCAGTCTATAGGTGGGATAAAAACGCGTGAAGTGTATAGGAACATCATCACCAACGTGGTCGAGCAGCCACCTGCACATAAGGTCAATCTGCCCCTCGTCATCATTGAGCGTAGGGATGACAAGGTAGACAATCTCAAGCCAGACTCCACTTTCTCGCGCCACGACTATTGCATCCAGAACAGGCTGAAGACTGGATGAGCACATCTTCTCGTAGAAATCCTCGCTGTAGGCCTTGAGATCGATCTTTATCGCATCCACCTCGCCGGCAAGCCTCTCGAGCGGTTCGCGTTTGATATAGCCGGCGGTAATCACCACGCTCCTGATGCCTTTGAGGTGGCCTTCAGTTGCACTGTCAATCATATACTCATAGAAAACCGTCGGTTCCGTGTAGGTGTAGGCAATCGTGGAAGAACCGTATCTGCCGGCTGCTTCCGCAATCTTCCCGGGTGGAATGTCCGTAGCGTCCACGTTCTCAGGCCTCTCCTGCGATATTTCCCAGTTCTGACAGAACTTACACTCCATATTGCATCCCACGGTTGCGATTGAAAAAGCTGTCGTACCCGGAAGGAAATGAAAAAGTGGCTTCTTCTCTATAGGATCTACGTGATATGCACACACCCTTCCGTAGACCACCGAGTAGTAGTTGCCCCCGATGTTCTCTCTGACTCCACAGTATCCCCTTTCGAAGTCATCAACCATGCACTCTCTGGGGCACACCAGGCAACGGATCCTCTGGTCAGACAACTTCTCGAAGAACATCGCCTCCTTGTGGAATTGTTCACCTTGAGCAAGGACTGTGTGCGGGGCAAGCCCGCTTCCCAGCACACCACACGTCCCCATGCAAAGTGTCCGGAGGAACCGGCGTCTTCTCATCCTACACCTTCCTTGTGATCTCGATAAGATCGATGTCCGAGATGTCACTGCAGCCGATTCCGCTGGAACCTGCTGTGAAAATGTACTGTGGAAATCTTCCGTCGTCCTTCAAGGGCGGTTTACCCATTTGCTTTCTTTTCTCCTCGATGAGCTCAAGGCAGATCCGATCCACTGCAACCGGATCCGTCCCGATGATCAGGCCCTTGAATTCCCACCTGTACCGGGGTTTGTACCCGGGGCCCCCGCTGTATATCCCGACAAGCCCATCGACTATCGACAGCCTGTGCTTCGTTGTGATTACATCCGACCGGAAGAGATCGGCGACGTACGGATCACACCCATTCGGATGGTACTTATTAGGGTTGTGTATGGCGCCATAGAAGTTCTTCATACAGCCCGATATACCGGCGATTCCATGGTCTTTCAATACGGCCAGGCTTATCACAGCATCACAATGCTCTGTAAGCAGCCTGCTGAACTTCGATCCAACATTACCCGATTCGCGGATAGAACGCTCGTAGCCAATCCCCCTTGAATCGGTAGCGAGGCAACGGATCTGTCCCTTCGTCGCAACCTCATAGCCCGCCCCGCGAAGCTCTCTTTCACTCCTGTCCCAGATTGTAACGCGGTAATCGTTTCCGGTCCGATTCGCGATAAGATCTGCAAGTGCGTAGGTCACTTCTTTCCTGGTCGCAAGCGGTCTTCCACCGAGGCAGTTTATCTTGATACCAACCTGCTCTATGTTGCCGAAGATACCTCTTACCGCCTCGACGGCATCGCAGCCAAACAGATTCTCCAGGCCCTGCTCGAGCATTGAAGATACCACGTCGGGAAGCGGCTGACCGTCCTTGAGAACCCCGGCATCCCTCACCACCACGACCTTCGACATCTTACCGGAGGATGCATCTCCACCCCCGGCGAGAAGGTTACTCGTCAGACCCGTTGAAAGGGGGAAACACGCGGACAGGGCCGCCAGATCGGTCAGAAAACGCCTTCTTGTCATACCCATCTCATCAACCCCTGAATAAATGTTAAGTTAGAAGGAAGGCAAAGTCAACGATGCGCGGACGTCGCGGGCAAGCATTGACATGGACTGAGCCGCCATGTAAGCTCCTCGAAAAATCCGTGGGACGGTGGGCTCTATGGGCCGATCTAGGGATGCGTGACTGGTCGGCCACAACCAACGGGAACGAATCGAATGTCTCATTCTTCTAACGGTCACTCGCTTGATCCCGCCGGGAGCAACGGGGAATTGTGGTGCAGCGACCTACCGACCGAGGCCATTCCGGCAAAAGGCAAGATCCTCGTGACAGGTGCATCTGGTTACATCGGGGGGCGGTTGGTTCCTGAACTGCTGGCCAGGGGCTACCAGGTCAGGATCATGGTAAGAGCACCCTCCCCCGCATACCAGGAGCTCTGGCCCGGTGTGGAGATCATAGTGGCGGACGCTCTGAAGAGAAAGAGCCTCAGGAGCGCGCTCGACGGCATCAGTGTCGCCTATTATCTGATCCACTCGATGCTGCTGGGACGCAAGCGATTCGCGGCCGCAGACATGTTGGCGGCCCGCAACTTCAGAATGATCGCTGAGGAGAAACAGGTCAAACGGATTGTCTATCTTGGAGGTCTTGGCGATGTCAGGACCGATCTGTCAGACCACCTGGCGAGCCGGATTAAAGTGTCACGGGAGTTGACACGCGGAGCCGTTCCGGTGACTGTTCTAAGGGCCGCGGTTATCATTGGATCCGGAAGTGCTTCCTATGAGATCATCAAGCATCTCGTCGAGAAGCTTCCGGTTCTCCTGATTCCGAAGTGGGCCAGGAGCAAGTGCCAGCCAATAGCCATCCGCGATGTCGTCAAGTATCTTGTCGGTGTCTTAGAGAAACCGGAAACATCCGGGGGCTCCTTTGACATAGGTGGACCCGACATCTTGAGTTATCAGGAGATGCTGGAGATAATGGCTGATGTTCTTCACAAGCGAAGATTCTTCATACCTTTCTTCTTCTCCGACATTCGGTTATATGCCTATACGGCGAGTCTCCTTACACCGGTCCCGGGGCAGATAGCCCGGTGCCTGATCGAAGGATTGAAAAACGATGTCATCTGCCGGAACAATACAATCAGGACATTTCTGCCGTTTGAGCCGTTGGGTTACCGGGACGCGATAGAAAAGGCGTTAGTCCGGGAGGCCATTGACGCGGTGCACACTCGCTGGTCGGACGCCTATCCGCCATCTCATGAATTGGTACCACGGCTTCACGAGCTCAAGCAATCTCCCCGGTACAGGACCACCTATTCACTCACCACAGAGAAGGATGCGTCCTCACTCTTCAAGTCCATCTGCAGGATTGGAGGCAAAGAGGGATGGTTTCACGGCAATTGGATGTGGCGATTGAGGGGAGGTGTTGACCGGATCCTCCTTGGTGTTGGATCGGCTCGCGGCAGAAGACGTCTTCAGAGTCTGAAAATCGATGACGTCATTGATTTCTGGCGGGTTGAAGACCTCCAGGCCGACAGAAGGCTTCTTCTGAGGGCTGAGATGAGACTTCCCGGCATGGCATGGCTCGAGTTCAGAATCGAAAACCAGGGCACATGCAGGGCCCTGTCCGTAACAGCGTATTACAGCACCGCCGGTCTGGTTGGAAGACTATACTGGTTCATCTTCTTACCCTTCCATCATTTCATCTTCTTCAACCTTATCAAGCAGATTGAACAAGTGAGCTGAAGGTACAGAATAAACGTCCGTCGCGCCCCAGGCTAAACCTCGCGCTTTCCATGCCGATATCAAAGTAGGGAACCGGTCGACTGCGAGGCTGGCGCGTCTACTATGGAAACAGACATAAATCCACATCGCACTGAGAAGGCCCAGACCAGCAAGGTCGAGGCCATCCTCAACCAGATCGCCCTGGTGCTCAGGGACATGAGGGCCTACAAGCCGGAAAACCCTGAGATACTCAAGTCGCTCCGGGCCTGCCTGGCCCAGTTGACTCCGTTTCTCCAGCAGAACGCTTCCCTGACACTCCTCGTCGAGGAGAACGCTCTCGTCTATGATGAGAAGGTGGTCTATTCCTGTGCCGAGAAACTCGATAGCCTCGCTTTCGTGCTCTACCGGGATGGTATCCGGCTGATCACTTTCAGGGCGGGAATTGCCGCCGATGAGATCGAAGCGTTTACGCGTGCCGTCCACGATGCGCGTGGTGCCGATCCTCATCAGGCAGATCTCGTCACGATGCTCTGGGAGAAGGACCTTACCCACATAACCTATCGTGCAGTCGATACCTATCTCGATGCCGGGGCTCGCGAAAGAATCGAAGGACTGGTAAACCGCTCTGCGAAACCGGATCTCGGGTGGGACTATGGCGATGTCGTCCTGAGCAGGGATTTCTTTGTCAACGAGCTCGGTCTCTCCCCGCCTCAGAGTGAGACTGAACACGGCCCCGATCCGAAGGCAATAGGGAAAGCGGACGTAAAGACACTTGTATATGAAATGCTGGAGGAAGACGAACAGGTCCTTCTTAAACGATGCACCGAGATCTGCTTCAGAATCGCCGGTATGGCCGACAACGATGAGATGTTTGATGCAGTCACGGCCTTTCTCGGAACCGCATGCGAGTGGCTGGTGGCTTCCGGTGATTTCAGCTCGGCATGTTCAATCGTTTCAGGGCTGAGATCATTTGATGGCGCGACTGACCTGTCAGCTGAAAAGCGTGCGATCCTACTGGACAATATCGGAAGACTTGGTGAGAAGCGGAGAATCATGCAGATCACCAGTCATTTCAACCATCTGACCGAATCAAGGGTCGAGGAGATATTCAGTTACCTCGAATTGATGGACCCTGTTGCGGTCGGCCCGCTCTGTGAGCTTCTGGCCGAGTCGGACGACAGACCGGTGAGATATCTCCTGTGCCGGGCAATATCCATAATCGGGCGTGAAGATCAGGAAAGGATGAGGCAGTACATCCTTGACTCAAGATGGTACGTCGTCAGAAACATGGTCCTGATAATGGGTATGACCGGCCGTCCGGAGATGATACCCGTGCTTCAGCAGGCTTTAACCCACTCGGAGCCACGGGTAAGGAAAGAACTGGCACGAGCCCTTGGACGGATCAAGAGCCAGGAAGGCATCGAGATACTTCGCACCCAGCTCAATGACAAGGTGAAGCCTGTGCGATCCGCCGCTCTGACGGCAATCCGGGACATTGGTGGCAACGCAGCAAGCTCAGTTCTCCGTGACATCATCAAGGGCAAGAGCTTCAGAAAGAAACCTCTCGATGAGAGAAAAGATATGATGACGGTTTACGGTTCGCTCGGCCGTGGAAGTTTCGAGCTCCTAAGGTCGATCCTCGATGGCAAGGTGCATCGCTGGGACAAAAAGACCCGGGCCTGTGCTGCGTATGGCCTGGCGATGATAGGTGATAATGAATCTGTTCAGTTGCTGAAAACCTGCGCAGGCAAGGGGGGAGGTCCGATGAGGCACGCAGCCTCGGACGCTCTCGTCGGCCTTGAGCGAGGTCAGGACCTGAGGTGATTCGATGACAAGGGAACGACGGCGCACAGGAACCGGAAGTACCAAACCCTCCGAGAATAGGATGGCGGTGGACCTTCTCGATCGTCTGCAGGTCCTCATGCGGAATGCCGAGGTTGAGGCCAAAGATGACGAGACAACGGTTCAGACGGCGCGGTCAGCCAGGTCGATTCTCGAGTGCCTGCTCGAAGACAATGACACCGTTCGGTTCGATGTGATCAGCGATTGCGTGTTGTTCCAGGAGGCCAGGCTGAATACCGGCTCGAACACTGCGAAGACATTCGATTACTTCGTTGAACGCATGATAGCAAGCGGAATCAGAGCCGTGATTCTCGATGATTCGGCCAGGTCGGTGGACATCCGCGATTTCTCAGCGGCCCTCACCCAGATCGACGACTCATGCAGAGATTCATTCCAGGAGATGAAGCGTCTCCTCAAGTTCGAGAAGATCAACGGGATCAAGATAACCGAGCGAAAGACCGAGCTGGATGAGTTCTACGAACGGAACGAACTGCTCCTGTCCAACCGGGAGATGGCCCACCGGGCGTTCTTGTCGGCTCTCTATGTTGTCGGGCAGGCGGTGGAGTACGGTATTGCCGGGGCGGAAGTGAAGGCGCGTGAGGTGAAGCGTGTCGTTGAATCAGTAGTGAACTGCGTTATCGCAGATAAGAAGTCCACGCTGGCTCTCACACACATGGGTGATTACGACGAGCACCTCTACCATCACTCCGTAAATGTCTGTGTACTCTCGGTTGCTCTTGCAGACAGGTTAGGGCTTCCAAAGCCGGTACTGGGCGAGATAGGCATAGCCGCTCTCCTTCATGACATTGGCAAGAGATGTGTGGCACCCAAGATTGTGAACAAGTTCGAAGATGTTACCGAATACGACTGGGAGCAGATCCGCCGGCATCCGGAGACCGGTGTTCAGGTCCTCGCCCAGATTAAGAAGCCTGATAAGGCAATGCTGGGCACCATGGTCGCGGCTTACTGTCACCATATGAACATAGATCGAACAGGTTATCCGCAGACAGATAAAGCGATAAGGCCGAATCTCACAAGCAGGGTGGTCAGAATCGCCGACATCTATGACAACCTGACGAATGCAAGATCGGATGCGATGAAACCGTATTCGCGCGATCAGGCTCTGGAGATAATCAGAGAGAAATCCGCGTCGGAACTCGATCCCACACTGTGTGCCGTCTTCGCAGACCTGGCCGACGTTCTGCCTGATACTCCCTACCTCGCAGAAACCTTGCAGGGAGCCACAACCTCAAGCCCGTAGGCTGCTCGCACCTCAATCCAACAGAAGTCTGAGACAGGTGCCGGTCTCGTTAGATACCTGTGGATTAAACGTGATATATATCGTATAATGTAGTGGGAGTACTGAGATGTCACTTCAGGTCGGTGAGGAAGCGTTTGACCGTACCACGCAGTGTCCACACGAATTCATATGCCTTGACGAGGGTAAGTGCGCAAGGTGCCGGATCAAAAAGACAATCCCGCATGATGGACTTATGATCCTCGGTGATCGGCCAAACGGAGACTGTCCCTACTTGATGTCCTTTGGCTGCTCATGGATGTGTCTTTGCCCTACCAGACATGACCTCTTCGAGCGCTACGGTAAGTAGAGTTAAGGAATTGACGGTCGGCCGGACAAGCTACCTGGGAGGTGAAAGTATGTCACTTCAGATCAGCAAGAAGACTCTCGACGGTACAACACATTGTCCGAACAAGTTCATGTGCCTTACCGAGGGTAAGTGTGCAAACTGCCGGATTGAGGAGCTGATCCCCATGGATGGGGTCTCCATTCACGGTGACAGACCGGAAGGAGATTGTCCCTACTTGATATCATTTCGCCGTTCATGGTTTTGTGCCTGCCCTACGAGACGTGAGATTTACAGATGCTACGGGCAGTAGCATCAGGGCTTTGGCACAGTCGGGAACCCACGCAGGATAACGGTGCTGCTATACGATCGTGACCATCTCCAATCGAGCTATTTCGGGTGAGGTTGACCTGAAAGCCATCTTTGCGTTAACATGCCAGTCAACCATGGAAACGGAGGTGTTCGAAGATGGGAATGGCACTCTATTGCAAAGATCTGATCCCGGACTGCGACTGGGTGGGACGTGCCGAGACTGAAGACGAACTCATGAAGAAGGTCGCCGAGCATGCGAAGACCGTGCACGGCATGACAGAGATTGACCCGGAGATGATGACTAAAGTCAAGCAGGCAATCAAGGACGAGTGACACCGGCAGGCATTATGAACTCCGAAGCCACGGTTCCGGTCTGGTATCCCGGGGCCGTGGCTGCCATTTGCTAACCTCCGAAGTGCGGGGAAGTACTTCCCGGCAGAGGATGTGCAGATTGGTCTCGGCCCGATGCGGCCTCACTTTCTCTGGCCACATACACATTTCCTTGTGACTCCCGCCACTGAGATCTATATCAATCTCCGCGTCCCAGTCTGAAACACATTATCTCCCGCGATCATAGCTGGCTGAGTAATCGAGAGTGGATCGGGGGTCCGCAGCATGGGATGTCGTGGCGGGTCTGGCAGGATCTGAACTCCACCGGAAGGGAGAGATTAGAGTTGATTTGGACCGTGTTGCCCAATAGAATGGCACCTGTCAGCGGGAGGGTAACCGTGGAATCTTCAGCGAAAGACCAGCGTCGACTCTATGATGATCTGGCCTGGACCTGGCCGATAATAAGTCCACCTGAGGATTATGTCACCGAGAGCGAGCAGTTCGCCCGTATGATAAGCCAGCACGCCGTGATAGGTGAGAGGTCGCTCCTTCATCTTGGTTGCGGGGGTGGGCACAATGATCATACCTTGAAGATCCACTTCAATGTCACGGGTGTCGACGTGAGCACTCCGATGCTCGACCTGGCGAGGAGGCTTAATCCTGAAGTGATGTACCAGGAAGGTGATATGCGCTCGGTGAGGCTGGAGCGGCAGTTCGATGCAGTTGCGATCCTTGATTCGGTTAACTACATGCTGACCCGGGATGACCTGAGGCATGCGTTTGAGACCGCCCACACCCATCTGAGACCGGGTGGGGTTTTGCTCACATATGTAGAGCAGACCGTTCAGGGCTTCCAGCAAAACCGGAGCAAGATCATGACCCGTAAGAAAGGTGACGTGGAGATAGCCTTCATTGAGAACTATTATGACCCTGACCCATCGGACTCGACTTATGAGTCGACATTCACATATCTCATACGCGAGCGGGGTGAACTCAAGATCGAGACGGATCGTCATCTTTGCGGGATCTTCACACTCAAACTCTGGTATGAAAACTTGAGATCGGTCGGATTCGACGTCAAGCAGATGTCCTTCGATGATGAAACCGAGGGTGGAGAGAGTATTCCCGTGCTGTTGGGCATCAAACCCGTCTGACCTTGCACGGTGTGAACGGATATCGGGGGTGACTTCATTGTTCTGTCCCAAGTGCGGAGCCGAGTACCGGGAGGGCTTCACTGAGTGTGCTGACTGCATGGTTCCCCTTGTCTACGAGGAGCCTCCGGAAACCCGCAAAGTCGTGGAGTACGTCGAGTACGAAGAAGTCTTACGAACCTTCAATCCCGCTGATATCGCATTGATAAAGTCAATACTCGATTCAACGGATATAACCTACTTTGTCAGAGGTGAGCACTTCCTTCTCATACGGCCGCTTGCCGACCCCGCGGTCCTTCTGGTGAAAACGGATGAGGTCGAGGCGGCGAGAGAAATGCTCAAGGACCTCGATCTCAAGTTTAAGGGTATCAGCGGATTGGATCGCCGCTCGGAAGCCGACGATGACCGGTAGGATAAACAAGGCACTCCTGATCATAGCCGTGGTGTTCTGTGTTTACGCCGGACTCTTTATCTACAGAACCAGCTTTGTCATCGACGGGGAGAGGTATTTCTCCCTGTTTGATGACGCCATGATCTCCATGCGGTACGCCAAACACCTTGCAGACGGTGAAGGTCTTGTCTGGAATACCGGGGAGGAGAGGGTGGAGGGGTATACCAATCTCCTGTGGACGCTATATATGTCCGCACTCCATCTTGTGCCGGTGGCGCAATCCAAGACCAGCCTGCTCGTCCAGATCAGCAGTGCCCTGTTCCTGCTCCTCAACCTGGTCGTTGTTAAGAGGATCGCCTGTGCTGTCTCCGGAAACACGCGATTAGTCTGGCTGGGGGCGGTCCTGGTCACCGCGTTTTACCTGCCACTCAACGGGTGGAGTCTTCAGGGGATGGAGGTGGGAGTGCTTGCGCTGCTTATGAGTATGGCTGCGCTGGCGGCTATAAGGGCGCTTCAAGGTGAACGGTTTTCGATCCGGGCATATGTGCTGCTCGCGATCGCCATGCTGGTGAGAGTGGATATGGCTGTTCCGTTCCTCGGGTTGCTTATCTTCATGGTAATCGCTGATCGAACGCACCGGAGAAGACATCTCATTTTCGGTGTCTCACTGTTTGTTGCCGCCGGTCTGGCCCAGACGATTTTCAGACTGGTGTATTACGGCGAGATCCTGCCCAACAGCTACTATGTCAAGATGACCGGATATCCGTTACTCCTCAGGCTGACACGGGGGCTCTATGTCGCCCTTGTTTTCATCTGGCGCTTAAACTGGGTACTCTTCCTGGTACCCTTCATCTTGCTCCTGGGGAAACGCAGGAAGGCGACTGCGCTGCTGATCACTTTCTTCCTTGTCCAGATCGCGTACAGCATCTACGTGGGTGGAGATGCCTGGGAGTCATGGGGAGGGAGCAACAGGTACATCACTATAGCGATGCCACTTTTCTTCGTTGCATTCTTCTGCGGACTCAATAGACTGGGCACATTTGCCGGGAAACTGATCCTTGCTGCGAGACCGGAAGCCGGTGGGGAGCGGATGAGGTCATATGCATGGCGCGCGTGGCTCGTTGTCCTTGTGCTCAGTTGTATGAGTCTTAACGCGATCTACGGTCCGGCTGCGATTACGGAGAAACTTCTCTTCAAGCGGACGCTTCACGTGGATAAGAATGAGAAGATGGTGGAGCGGGCACTGGCGGTGGTGAAGATCACAAATGCTGAGGCGAGCATCGCCGTTGTCTGGGACGGCGCCATCCCTTACTTTTCTAACCTCAACACGGTTAGCATTCTCGGAAAGAATGACAAGCGGATCGGCCGGCTGAAGATGAAAACGGTCTCGGGTCCGGAGAGGTTTGTTGCGTTTTATCCCGGGCACCTCAAGTGGGACTATGCCTATTCGATAGGCCAGCTCAAACCCGATGTCGTGGTGCAGCTCTGGCAGAACCCGGAGGATGCAGCCGGGTTCCTCGAGCGGGACTATATACCCGCTACCCTCGAAGGCTTCACATTTAACCTCCTCAAGGGCTCCCCCAACATTCGCTGGGACAGAGTGTGGAGCCTGGCCACCGGCGGCTAACGCGCCGGAGTGGCCTTCTCCGCTCAGGCTGCCCATTTCGGTATGGCCGAACGCTGGTACGCCTTTCGGTCCGCTTGCTCAAGAAAGGCATTCGCCTGCGTCCCAAAAGGCCGCACCAGCGAAAATTCGGGTGCCTGCTAGAATCGTGAACTCGGGCTTCGCCCTCAGACATGCACGATTTCTTAACGGTCGCCCACGTGAGGATTCTTCTTCCTCATGGTCAGATTCGCTGGAAGGCACTCCGGCAACGTCTCTGGGCTTTGTGATTCTCTAGTCCGAGCGCCAGCAATGAAGCGACGGTGGGGGGTTGCGAAAAGGCTAGATTTGTGGTATGATACGAGCCTGTCTAGACATGCGGGGAGGCAAGGTTGGCGAAGCGGCGGGACGTTCCCGAGAGACAGTTAAAGCAGGCGATTACCGCCCTACCCGATGTTGGATCCTGCAAGATCGAATTTGGGGAGGACGGTGATATTGCGGCTGTTCACATAGTGTCGCGTTCCAAGCGTGCTCCCAAGCAGATTGTACGCGACGTGGAGTCGGTTCTATTTGCCGACTTCGGTGTGAAGATCGATCACAGGAAGGTCTCGGTCGCACAGCTCGACCCCGAACAGGAGCAAGTATTGACACGCGGTACAAGACCAAGATTCGTCTCGATGAAGTTTTCCGGGTCCGGTGGCAGAGGACGGTGTGAGGTGGTCCTCGAGCGTGATGATCTTGAGGTCACCGGTGAGTCATCGGGTGTCGCGGCGGGTCTAGGCCGGCTCAGACTGATAGCACGGGCTACGTTTCACGCTGTCGAGAAACTCCTTGAAGAACGCGTCGAATTCGAACTGCTGGACATCATAAAGCTCACTGCAGGTGGAAGGGACGCCCTTATTGTTCTGGCCACCTGTGTGTATGAGAGGGGTGTTAAGGATCTGGCGGGTTGCGTCCAGTTCGATGAGGATGAACAGGAGGCGGCTGCCCTCGCTGCCCTCGATGCATGCAACCGGATCGTGGAGATAACCCCGCAGGTGGAGCGTACGGAATATGAAGTCACCCCCTTTGATGAAACATAAGGTGTTCTCCAAGTTACGGTAGTGTTCACATTCTTACGTCAGGTTCCCGAATTCTGTTGACCATCATTGAAGGTGATAGCAAAATGCCTAGGCGGCATGAAGGCACACTAAATGCAAGGGTAGGTTGGTGGCTATGAAGAAGATCACATATGCGCATGCGGGTGTCGATCTGGGCAAGTACGACAAACTGATGCGTGTGGTCAAGAAGGAGCTGGCGGCCTCAAGTGAATCAAGCGGCGGCGGTCTCTTCGCGGGAATGCTCAAGTTAAAGGGCAGGGCTGGAGCAGGTGGGATGATCGTTGCCAGTGTCGACGGTGTGGGGACCAAGGTCAAGGTGGCGAAGGAGTGTGGCCGGCACAGCGGGATCGGGAAAGACATAGTCTCCCACTGCGTTAATGACATCCTCTGCCTTGGTGGAAGACCTGTCGCATTCATGGACTATCTGGCCTTCGACAAGATCGATCCCAAGATCTTCAAGCAGATCGTAAGAGGGATTGCGGGCGAGTGCAGGAAGAACGGTATCCAGCTGATCGGTGGCGAGACGGCCGAGATGCCCGGGGTTTACAGGAAGGGTGAGTATGATCTTGCCGGTTTCATCATCGGACTGGTGCCGAAGCGGAAGGCACTTGATGGGTCCAGGATAAGAAAAGGCAACCTGATAGTGGGGCTACCATCGAATGGTCTTCACACCAATGGGTTCAGTCTCGCCAGGCGGGTTCTCCTGACGAAGCGCAGAATGAAACTCGATAAGGCCCCGGACGGATGGAAACAGTCACTGGGACAGGTTCTTCTCACCCCCCATAAGAACTACTTTGCGGAGGTCTATCCTCTGGTAGAGGGAGACCTGCTCACGGGTATTGCCCATATCACGGGTGGGGGGATCGCAGGCAACCTGGCACGGGTTCTACCTCGAGGTTGTGGTGCGGTGCTTAAGAAGGCTGTGTGGCGCGTGCCGGATGTGTTTGATCTGATCATGCAGAGTGGGCCGGTAGGTGAGGAAGAGATGTTCCGTGTGTTTAACATGGGTCTTGGGATGTTACTCATAGTACCGGATTCACACCTTCCGGAAGTGATGAAGAAGACCCGGTCGTCGAGGGTAGTCGGGGAGATCGTTGAGGGTGGCGGGGAAGTGACGATCGAATAGTCCTGCCCTGAAGTCCAACCATGAAACCACCGGAAATCGTTTTTGCGAGCAAGGCGATGGAAATCCTCATCGACACGTCGAAGCGGATCGCACGTACGTCGACTCCCGTACTTATAGAGGGTGAGAGCGGAACGGGCAAGGAACTGATTGCAAGACTGATCCATAGTCTGAGCGACCGGAGGCAGAGGCCCTTTGTTCCGGTGAACTGCGGGGCAGTGCCTGAAACCCTGTTTGAGAGCGAATTCTTCGGTTACAAGGCTGGTGCCTTCACGGGTGCCGTGAGAGACAAGCCGGGGATATTCGAGGCGGCGAACGGGGGGACGCTCTTCCTGGATGAGATAGGCGATCTCTCCGCGGCGATGCAGGCCAAATGTTTGAGGGTTCTACAGGAGCACGAGCTCCGGCGGGTGGGTGACACCAGGGTGAGCATTGTGGACGTCAGGTTCGTTTCAGCAACAAACAAGAAACTGGAGCACGAGATGAGGACCGGCGGGTTCCGTGAAGATCTCTTCTTCAGAATCAGCGTGCTCAGGCTCGGGATCGAGCCCTTGAGAGAAAGGAAAGAAGACATACCGGTGCTTTGCGATCACTTCAGTGCCAAGCACGCCCTCCGTCTCGGCAAAGAAGCGCCCGAGCTCTCCGGTGCGGTGGTGAGTCTCTTCTCCGATTATGATTGGCCCGGCAATGTGCGGGAGCTCGAGAACGAGATCCACCGGATGGTGGCCCTTTCGCGCGACGGGGCGCGGGTCACCTGCGTTCAGGTATCGCCCAGAATTCTCAGTTCCGTCAAACGTGGTGGAGAAGCAGGTGTGGGAGGCAGGCTCAAGGCCAGGTTGGAAACGTGTGAAAAAGAGATAATCATGGACGCACTCGACAAGTGCGGGTGGAACAAGAGCCGTACCGCGAGGCACCTCGGGTTGTCTCGGCAGGGTCTTCACAGGAAGCTTCAGAAGCTCAGGATACAGCGCTACGAATGATGTTGACTGGGCGAACACGCCTCTGGTAGCCTCTCAGTCTCACGCACGAAGGGTGTGAGGAACAGGCGGTCAATGCAGATGGAGTCCCGCAAACACTGTGCGTAACGTTTCTTGTTCTTATCCTGCCAGTCTGTCGGCGGTTGTCTGCGCCTGCTCGGGGCTCTGTGTCTCTTTCTGTCTCTGGCCATACCGCACCGGCTTCCTTGCCTTCTTCGTTCTGATCCCGTTCATAATCTTCTCAGGTCTGCGGGACGGAAGGGGCAGGTTCCTGCTCAATTCCTTCGTTTTCGGCATGGGCTACTTCATGGGAAGCCTCTACTGGATCGCGTTGCTCGAGCGTGAGCAGATCACCGTGCCATGGCTGAGACTGCCTGCGGCGATAGTGCTTTGTCTTTACCTGTCGCTCTTCATGCTGATCACCGGGTTCATGACGCGTAGACTGATCAGGTTACGTATCCCCTATGAGGTCGCGTTCGCCGTCTCATGGTGGGCGATAGAGTACTTGAGATCGCTGGGGCCGCTCGGGTTCCCCTGGGTGAGCATCGGTTACAGCCAGACTCCCTATATTCCCGTGATCCAGCAGGCATCGGTCATAGGTCTCTACGGTGTCTCCGCATGGCTGGTGCTCGTAAACGGTCTTCTATCGCGGTTCATCGCGTCGCGGCGGGTTGCCTCTCTTGGGGTTGCCATCGTGGTATTCGCCGTACCCGTTATCTGGGGACTCACAACACTTTCTCAGACGGAGCCCGAGGACACCGCGAGGCTCTCACTCATACAGCCCAACATATCCGGTACGGTGAAGTGGGATCAGGCCTTCGCTGAAAGCACGATGTATATGTTGTGGGAGATGTCAGCGGACGCGCGGAGCTCGGACATGATTGTCTGGCCGGAGACAGCTGTCCCGTTTCACCTCACACATTCACCGGGCTCACTCGATGATGTGATCACGCTCGCAGAGGACCTTGAGATGAGTCTGCTGCTTGGTTTTCCCGACTACGAAGAGCTGGACGGGCAGTTCAGATTCTTCAATTCGGCGCTGTTTGTAACCCCAGCGGGCGGCCGGATCGCTGAATACAGAAAGATCCATCTTGTGCCGTTCGGAGAGATGATACCTTTCGAAGACAGGATCGAAATCCTGAGACGGATAGACCTGGGAGAGGGGGACTTCTCGCCGGGAGACGAATACACGGTGTTTGAGCTGGACACGCTCAAGTTCGCCGTTGCAATCTGTTTTGAGTCGATCTATCCCGATCTGGTGAGAGGCTTCGTCCGGCGTGGGGCCGGTTTCATCGTTAACATTACCAACGACGAGTGGTTCGGCCCGAGTCTCGGCCCCTACCAGCATGCCCAGATGGCGGTGATGAGAGCTGTTGAGTTCAGGGTGGGACTGGCGAGGTGCGCCAACACGGGGATCTCTATGTTTGTCGATCCCTACGGCAGAATCACGTCGCAAACCGAGCTGTTCAAACGTCGAATCCTTACGGGTGACGTGGTGGTGGGCAGTGGAGAGACACTCTATCTCAAGGCCGGCAAGTACCTTGAGACCGGAGTGCTCATAATTGTCCTGGCCCTGGCGCTTGTGAGTTACGTGCTTCCCGGGGTCGGAGCTCGAGAAGTACCGGGTCCGACCCCGGGGTAGGGGTTCGTCGTGGACCGGCCGGACGCTTGATTTCAAGACGTGACCTCAAGGGGGGTGCAATTTTCCGGCTCCGGCACCGTTATTATTGACACTGTCGGATAGCGGGTGATATAGTCTCGCCCGTGAAGGCGAGCGGAGGGACGGCAGGATCGAGCACAGGGAGAGAGGGTGACCAGGGGAAGACGGGCTGTTTCCATCATTGGTGCGACGGGGCTTGTCGGAAGTGAAATCGCACGCCTGCTTCATAAACGCAAATTCCCGCTGAGTGAACTGCTTCTCTTTTCCTCAGGAAGAACTCCTGAACGGGAAACGACCCTTGGCGGGCGGCGCTACGAGATCGGTCGCTTTGGCCCGGTTGATGTGTTCAGGTCGGACATCTGCTTCCTTGCGGCGGGAGGCGAATACAGCAGACAGCACGCCTGGCTGATCGCGAGAACCGGTTGCATTGTGATAGACAACAGCAGCGCCCTCAGGATGCATCCGCACGTCCCGCTTGTCGTACCCGAGGTCAATTCCGCCGACCTTAGAAGTCACATGGGCGTAATAGCCAATCCCAACTGCTCGACCATTCAGATGGTGGTGGCGCTTGCTCCTCTCCACAGACAATGGGGTCTCAAGCGAGTGATAGTCTCTACGTATCAGTCAGTGAGCGGTGCGGGTCTGCGTGCCACCGGTGAGCTTGCTGCGCAGTCCTCTTCGCTGCTTGAAGGCACGGCCACCGCACCGGACGTTTTTGAGCATCCCATCGGTTTCAACCTCATTCCACAGATCGACGCATTCGATGACGAGGGTTGGACACGCGAAGAGCGGAAGATGGCCAACGAGACCGGGAAGATTCTGGGGGATAAGTCCATAGATGTTGTTGCTACGGCCGTCCGGGTACCTGTATTCAGGGGTCACAGCGAGGCTGTTTACGCTGAGTTTGACCGTCCAGTTGATCTTGCGGCGGCGAGGCGGTTGCTTAAGACCGCGCCGGGAGTCGTGGTTGAGGACGACCCGTCGCGTAGTATCTATCCCACACCGCTCGGTTGTGTGGGGAAGGACGATACGTTCGTCGGAAGGCTGAGGCTTGTCGCGGATCATCCGAATGCCCTCTGCATGTGGATAGTGAGCGACAATCTGCTCAAGGGCGCTGCACTCAATGCTGTTCAGATAGCTGAAGAGCTCACTTCAAAACGATGAACCTCGGGGCAAGACAGAGCTTCGGAAGGTATATTGCGCTTGAGTCACCCCTGCATGCGCTGGACCCGTTCATAAAGATTTTGCTGTTCGGCACCGTGATCATCTCGGTGCTGCTTGCGACGGCCTGGCTTCACCTTGCATTTCTGGCTGCATATGTCTTTGTGCTGTGCCTGCTTTCCCGTGTCCGCCTTCTCTTCTACCTTGATAGTCTCAAGTACTTCTCGTGGATGTTCGCGCTGTCGTTCGCGATCAACGTGATTTTTCCGAGGGGGGACAGGGCGCTGGCATTCAGTTTCGACGCCCTGAGCGTGGCAGGTATCTTCTCTGTGCGCCTCGTCCTTATGATCCTCGCCGCGACGCTTCTTACGGTGGTAACGTGTCCGTCGGAGATAGGGGACAGCATCCTTGTGCTCGCACGGCTCCGAGGACGGATCGGAAGGAGGGCTGCTGAATTCGCCTCCTTGATTTCGATCTCACTGAGGTTTGTCCCCGTCATGTTCGAGGAGGCCGAGCGGATCCTGGCCGCACAGAGGCTGAGGGGCCGACCGGCAAAGGGACTGACGGGCCGGGTACGCTCTGTTGTAGGGCTGATCATTCCTCTGATTGATTCCTCAATGAGAAGGGCGACGAATCTGGGGTTCGCCCTTGAGGCAAGGTGCTACGGGTATCGCGTGCCGCACACACCGGGCTTGAGACTTGGGCGGTATGAGATTATCATTGGTGGTAGTGGTCTTTTGGTGTTGGTGGCGATGATAATGATGAGGTGATGCGTGGGCGGGCCGCAAGTCAATGTGAGAAATGTGAGGATGATCATAGAGTATGACGGGAGTGATTTCTGCGGCTGGCAGAAGCAACCCAGGGTACGAACCGTGGAAGGGGAGGTCGCCCGTGTCCTTGGTGGTCTCGAGGGTTCGGAGCCTGAGATCATCGCTGCGGGCCGGACGGATTCGGGTGTGCACGCGCTCGGCCAGGTGGTCAACTTCAGCTCGGTTTCATCGATCGAGCCGCGTGAGATCAAGAACGCGCTCAATTCGCTTCTGCCCGCCGACGTGAGGATCCTGGAAGCCGTCGAGGTACCCCTTGCCTTTAACGCCCGGTTCGACGCCACGAAGCGGTTATACAGGTACGAGATCTCTACGAGACCGACATCGGTCTGGAGAAATCGCAGGTGGCATGTCAAGTGGGAGCTCGATATAGACGCGATGAACCAGGCACTCCAACGGCTTGTTGGCGATCATGACTTTTCCGCCTACACCTCGAAGGATGAGGAGAGGGGTCCGTGGATAAGTATGAAGGAGGCCTGGGTTGATGAGATAAAACCCTGCGGCGTCCAGATAGTCTTTGCAGCCAACAGGTTCTTAAGGAAGATGGTACGGATGCTGACAGGGACGGTTGTCGAGGTCGGACGAGGGAAGCTGGAACCCGGTGCCGTTTATGATATACTATCAACGCGGGACAGGACCAGGGCGGGACCGTGTGCTCCGCCGCATGGCCTTTATCTTGTCTCGGTCGAGTATTGAGGAAGGAGGAATCTGATGAAGTTCTTTATAGACACCGCCAATGTAGAGGAGATTCAGGAGGCGGCCAGTCTGGGAATCCTGGACGGTGTGACCACCAATCCGACGCTTCTGGCACGGGAAAAGGGCAAGGGCGATTTTAAGGATATGCTGAAGAAGATATGTGAGATCGTGCAGGGCCCGGTCAGCGCAGAGGTCGTCGGTGATGATGCGAAAACCATGGTGGTGGAAGCACGGAAACTGGCGAAGATCGACAAGCACATCGTGATCAAGGTCCCCCTGACAATGGAGGGACTCAAAGCGATAGGGATGCTTAAGGCGGAAGGTATCGGGACCAACGCTACGCTGGTATTCAGTCCCACCCAGGCCATCCTTGCTGCCAAGGCGGGAGCGTCCTTCCTCAGCCCGTTCGTCGGACGGCTGGATGATGCGAGTCACTACGGTATGGATCTCATAAGACAGATCGCGACCATCTACGAGAACTACGAATATGAGACCGAAGTGATCGTTGCGAGTGTGCGTAATCCCCTTCATGTGGTGGAGGCTGCACTTGCCGGTGCGGATATTGTGACGATACCGTTCAAGGTGATCGGGCAGATGATAAAACACCCTCTGACCGACATCGGCGTTAAGAAGTTCCTGGATGACTGGAAGAAGCTCGGCGCAGAGATCTGAGGTGTGAGATGAAGCTTTTGCTGGCCGTTCTGGTTTCGGGTCTTGTGGGTCTGGCAATTGCACTGTTGATATACTTCCCCAGCCTGGATTCTCAAGGATCGGGGGAGATCGGCCAGGTCGGAGTGACGCCCTCCGGGACGGATGAGGGATTACCGGGTTCGGAGCAAGGTGTATCAGGCCGGCCCGGGGAGACGGTGTGGCCCACGGCAGGCCCGGAGGACGAGATCGGGGCCTCGAGACGGTCTGCGATTGTGCGTGCCGCCGAGCATGTCGGTCCGGCTGTTGTCTCGATCACGGTGATTCAGACCAGGGTGGTGAGTGCGTCACCACGGTCTCCGTTCAGGGACCCGTTCTTCGAGCAGTTCTTCCGGGATCACTTCGGAGCGAGGCGGCGTGTCCAGAGGGTTCCGAGCCTCGGGTCGGGCGTGCTACTTACGCGGGACGGTCTTGTTGTCACCAACGAGCACGTTGTCAGAGATGGTACGGAGATCAAGGTCACCCTGACGGACGGCAGGCAATTCGATGCAGAACTGATTGCAAGCCAGCAGGACTACGATCTTGCGCTCCTGAGGATCAACGGGAGCAATCTTCCCTATGCCGAGTTGGGCAGGTCCGATGATCTGATAATCGGTGAGTGGGCCATTGCCATCGGAAACCCGTTCGGCTACCTGCTTGAGGACACTCACCCGACGGTGACGGTGGGTGTGATAAGCGCGCTCAACCGCAACATCAAGACAAGCGAAGAGGTGATCGGGGTCTATACCGGTATGATTCAGACCGATGCCGCCATCAATCCGGGCAACTCGGGCGGCGCCCTCATAAACTCCCTCGGCCAGTTGATAGGGATCAACACGTTCATCATAACCAAGAGCGGTGGGTCGATGGGGATCGGTTTCGCAATTCCCATCAGCCGTGTGCAGGTCATTCTTGATGAGGTAAAGCAGTACGGCCGGATCAGAGAGATATGGATAGGACTGCTGGTACAGGAGATGACACCGCTGATAGCACATTCGCTTGGAATCGAGAGCACCGACGGTGTGATAGTGTCCCAGGTCGACGACGGAAGTCCCGCAGCCAAGGCCGGTCTCAAACGGGGTGACGTCATAGTCGAGGTCAACGAGGGGCACATAAGGGACTTCGAATCCGCCAGGAGAGCTATATTCGGAGCACGGGTCGGGGATGTGCTCGAGTTCATGATCGTCCGGGAGGGAGACCAGAGAACAGTCCGCGTTGATGTTGAGGAAGCACCCGACGAGTAGGAGCAGCCACTTTGATCGAGAGATACACCCTGCCCGAAATGGCCTCTATCTGGAACGAAGAGAGGAAGCTCAAAACCTGGCTTGATGTCGAGCTGGCGATCGTGGACGCGCTCTCCAAAGAGGGTGCGGTTCCAAAAGAGGCGGCCCGGAGGATGAGGGAGAATGCTTGCTTCGATATGGCCAGGGTCAAGGATCTCGAAAGTGTGACCAAGCACGATGTGCTCTCATTTGTAGAATGTGTCTGCGAAAGCCTGGGAGAGGACAGCAGCTACTTCCACATGGGTGTCACTTCCTCGGACGTACTTGACACCTCGCTTGCAATCCTGACAAGGGATTCAATCAATATCATTCTTGATGAGCTCGGAGCGGTCAAGGAAGCGATCGGTGAGCTTGCCCGTAAGCATGAACGCACGCTTACCATAGGCAGAACCCATGGCATGCACGCGGAACCGACGAGTCTTGGGCTTAAGTTCGCTGTGTGGTTCAACGATTTCAAGAGGGCCATCCGGCGTATCGAGCGGGCCCGTGACGAGGTCTGCGTCGGTAAGGTCTCGGGAGCGGTGGGGAACTACTCACACTTCCCACCGAGTGTTGAGGATGCCGCACTTGGTTCGCTTGGTCTTACCCCCGAGCGCCCGGCAACCCAGGTTGTCCAGCGGGACAGGCACGCCTACCTGCTCTCCACGCTCGCACTCGCCGCGGCCGTGATGGAGAAGGTGGCGGTCGAGCTGAGGCACCTCCAGAGGACCGAGGTCGCCGAGATGGAGGAGCCTTTCACGCGCGGGCAGAAGGGATCATCCTCGATGCCTCACAAGCGCAACCCCATAGTGCTCGAGAGGATCACGGGTCTTGCGAGACTCGTACGTGCTCACGCGGCGGCCGGATTTGAAAACGTGGCGCTGTGGCACGAGCGCGACATCAGCCACTCCTCGGTGGAACGTGTGATAATCCCGGATAGCACAACCATCCTCCATTATATGACCCGCTGTCTGAAACTGGTTCTTGAAGGACTTGAGGTAAATGCGTCTAAGATGAGACAGAACATAGAGTTAACACACGGACTTGTCTACTCCCAGAGGCTGATGATCGCCCTGATGGAAGCGGGCTGGCAACGCAGACGGGCATACGAGAAGGTGCAGGAGCTGGCAGGTCTGGCCGCCTCCGGCGGGAAGAACCTCAGGGAAGTATCCGGAGGCGATGAGGAGATCACCGGACTGCTCGGGGCGGACGCCCTCGACGGTGTCTTCGATCCCGAGTTCTACATCAGGCACGCTCACACGATACTGGGGGACGCGGGAATCACCACGGGGGAATGATCCGGGCAGATCACGGACTATCCAACGGTGAGAATCTGTAGTATGGCCAACCAGGCGGGAGCAACACGGATGGTTAGAGTCGACGGGACCGTCGCAGATATACAACGCGCACTCAAAGAGGTGGGAGTCGATCTTGCTCCCGACGAGGCCCGCCGTATAAAGTCGCTGATAGGAAGAGACCCCAGTGTTACCGAACTCTACATATTCGACATCATGTGGAGCGAACACTGTTCTTATAAGAGCAGCAAACCCATCCTCCAGAAGCATCTCCCAACCGAGGGGAGCCGGGTCCTGATCGGCCCCGGTGAGGATGCCGGTGTTGTAAGACTCGGTGCGGCCGAAGGTAAGTCATACGTCCTTGTGGTCGCACACGAAAGCCATAACCATCCATCGCAGATCCTGCCTGTCGAGGGCGCTGCAACGGGAATAGGCGGCATCGTGCGTGATGTCTACTGCATGGGTGCGGATGTCGTCGGTGTGATGGACGCCCTTCGCTTCGGTGACCCGGACGGTCCGAGGGCGGAAAGCGTGAGGGAAGTACCGGCCGGCGTGGTGAGAGGCATATGGGAGTACGGAAACGCCCTGGGTGTTCCCAATGTCGGGGGCGATGTTTTCTTTGACCGGGGCTACGCTGAGAATTGCCTGGTCAATGTTGTCGCTGTCGGTATTGCAGAGGAGAAGGAGATCATCAGGAGCCGGGTACCGCAGGCGGCCGCCGGCGAAGCCTACGATCTGATCCTCATAGGCAAACCCACCGACATGAGCGGTCTGGGTGGCGCCACCATGGCCTCCAAGATTCTGGATGAGAGCGAGGAAGGCAACCTGGGTGCGGTCCAGCTTCACGATCCCTTCTTAAAGAGGATGCTCGCCGAGGCGACAAAGGCCGTGATCGCCGACCTGAGAAAATCCGGGATCGACATAGGTTTTAAGGACCTCGGTGCGGGTGGTATATCCTGTGCCGTGAGCGAGTTGGTCGGTGCCGGCGGCTTCGGGGCGGAGCTCGATCTTGACAGTGTCCACGTTGCGTTCGACTCGATCGAATCCTATGCCATTGCCTGCAGCGAAACTCAGGAACGCTACTGTCTTGCAGTCCCGTCGCATGCGTCCGGGAAGGTTCTCAAGATCTATAACGATGACTTCGAACTTCCCCACATCTATAGAGGCGCCTGCGCATCTGTGATCGGCAGGGTGACCGCCAAGCGTGATCTGGTGATGACGAGAGCAGGCGAGGTCGTTGCGGACCTTCCCGTGGAGATCGTCAATCAGGGGATCTCCTATGACAGGAAGTCCGAACCGAGACCTGCCCCCGCCGGCGGCGACGAAAGACCGGATGCCGGAGATATCAGATCGGCCTGCCTGTCGGTGCTGTCGCTGCTCTCGGTATGTTCCAAGCATTATGTCTACCGGCACTACGACAGTGAGGTCAAGGGGATGTCGGTGCTCAAACCCGGTGAGGCGGATGCGAGCGTGATCAGCATTCCCGGGACCTGCCTGGGTGTCGCCACGGCTGTGGACGGCAATCCGCGGTATTCGCGGATCGATCCCTACGTGGGTGGTGCGCTTGCGGTGTGTGAGAGCATACGCAACATAGCTTCCGTGGGTGCGGTCCCGGTCGCGCTGACGGACTGTCTGAATTTCGGTAACCCCGAGGACCCGCATGTCTTCCATGACTTTGTCGAGACCGTGAGAGGTATCGGCGATGCCGCCCGGGCATTGTGGGGTTACGGTACGGAGGAACCTGTTCCGATTGTCTCGGGAAATGTCAGCTTCTACAATGAATCGTCCTCAGGTTCAGCGATACCGCCTTCTCCCGTGGTAGCCTGCTACGGTGTCTTGGACGACTATTCGGTTGCCGTGAGCGTTCGCTTGAAGCAGGCGGGGAGCGATCTCTTCCTTATCGGGAAACGAAAGTCCGGACTCGGCGGATCGGCGCTTATGGCGGCCGCCGGTCTTGACGGCAGAGGCCGGTTGCCCGCGCTGGATCTTACCGGGGAACGCGATGCGATCCACGCCGTCACGGAGATCATACGCAGCGGCCACGCGCTTGCGTGCCATGACATCTCCGAAGGTGGTCTTTTCGGGGCGCTGGCGGAGATGGTGATCGGTGGCTGGGGTATGGGTGAGGCTGGAGCGGAGGTCGACTTGAGACCTGATCCCGGTCTCACGCCGGAAGATATGCTCTTCTCCGAATGCGGCGGATTCGTGGTTGAGACCTCAAGAACTTCGCGTGGTGAGGTTGAGGAGATCTTAAACCGGTTTGCGGTCGCCTCTGAGGTGATCGGCAAGACCGTAAGCGATCATGTGATGACTTTGAAGATCGGTGGTGAGACGGTTGCAGGCATCGAAGGGTCCGAGATGCGCGAAGCCTGGCTTTCACCGGTGGAGAAAGCGATAGGATAGAGGATCATCATGAGACCGCACATATGCGTGATCCAGTTTCCCGGGGTCAATTGCGAGTATGAGACGGCCCGGGCGTTGGAGACGGCCGGGTTGGATGCATCGATCGTGAGGTGGAACGCACCGGCCGGGTCACTTTCGGACTATGACGGATTCATTCTGCCGGGTGGTTTCTCGTATCAGGACAGGGTTCGCGCAGGTGCCGTCGCAGCCGGTGAAGACGTGATGGGTGTGCTGATCGAGCAGGCAGCGCTCGGTAAACCCATAGTGGGAATCTGTAACGGGGCGCAGGTGCTTGTGGAATCAGGGCTTGTACCCGGTATCGGCGCGCAGAGTATCGATCTGGCTCTTGCCCCGAACAAGGGCATGGGACGAGACGGCTACTATGCGAATTGGGTCTTCGTAAGAGTCGCGTCGGAACCCCGGAGGAGTGCAATCACTTATGGTTTTAAAAAGGGTGACGTTCTTCCGATACCGATTGCGCACGGCGAGGGACGATTCACGTCATCCGAGGCGGGTCTCTTTGACACTCTTGAGAAGTCCGGTCAGGTGATTCTCAAGTACTGTACATCCGATGGCGGGGTTGCCGCCGGTTTTCCCGACGATCCGAACGGTTCGGAGCGATCAGCGGCGGCGATCTCAAACCCGCAAGGCAATGTCGTGGCGATGATGCCGCATCCCGAACGCAGTACGTGGTTGAGACAGGTACCAGACGGACTAGACAGCGTGTGGTCCAGGAAGCGGACAGAGTCGCGCGGCTCGTGGGACGATCTCGAAAGCGGCGGACCCGGGGCCGGGATCTTTGAGTCGATCAAGACCCACATAGAGGAGCGGGTGTGATGACGATTCAGGTCCTTGTCAAACTTGCCGCAATAGATCCCTGGAGTTTCACCGTGCTCGATACCCTGAAGCGGAAGTTCGGCTGTGATGAAGTAACGCATGTCGAGCGGGTGAAGTGCTGGGAGCTTGAGTTCCGCCCGGAAGCTGCCGAGCGCGCGGCCGGGATTACCGCGGGGCTCTTGCGCGACACGGTGCTCCTGGCCAATCCCAACCGGGACAGATGGGTGATACGGGGCTTTCCCGGGGAGGGGGTGCCTGCCGGTTTCTGGGAACGGTCCGGGGACGCGGCAGAAGCCTACATTGTAAAAGTCACCGACAAGGAAGATCTCGCGGGACAGTCGCTTGCCCGGATCCTCACTTCCAGACTGGGGATTTCCGACATCGAGGTTGTTTCGTTTTCGACGATCTGGGTGATCGAGATGAAAGGGGAAGGACGCCGGTCACGTGATCTCGCGGGCGAGATTGCGGTCGCACGGGCATGGAGAAAGGGGTTCCTGGCCAACCCACACTGCCAGGACGCAGAGGTCTATCCGGCGGATGAGTACTTCGCGGCGGAGGTGAACCGGGCATGAGTCTTAAACACGAGTGCGGGCTTTTCGGTGTCCTCGGTAGTCCCGATGCATCGGGTCTTGCTTATCTGGGACTCTACTCTCTCCAGCACAGAGGCCAGGAGAGCTCGGGCATAGTCACCTCTGACGGGGAGTGTTTTCATGCCCACAAGGCGCTCGGATTGGTGAACGAGTGCTTTGAGGATGAGATTCTGGCCCGGCTCGAGGGCAGCCTGGCGATAGGTCACAACCGCTATTCGACCACGGGTTCGACGAGAACGTCCAATATCCAGCCGCTGGTCGTCGATCTCAAGGGCAAGCCGCTTGCAATCGCTCACAACGGGAACCTCGTCAACGCCCGCGAACTCAGAGTCGTGATGGAGAAGGAAGGTTCGATCTTCCAGTCAACGATGGACAGCGAGGTCTTCGTCCATCTGATGGCGAAGTCGAAGAAGGATACGGTTCGTGCGATGATCGAAAGTGCGGCGGACGGGGTCCGTGGAGCCTACTGTCTGCTCCTGATGACGGTCGACTCAATCATCGCGGTACGCGATCCGAACGGTTTCAGACCGCTCTGTTACGGGCGAAAGGGGGATTCGATTTACTTTTCATCGGAAACCTGCGGGCTGGATGTGGTAGATGCGAAGTACGAGCGTGAGATAGAACCGGGTGAGATGGTGATCGCCCGGGGCGGGGAGATCGCGTCTGAACGGTTCGCACCACCCGCGAAGCTGTCGCTCTGTGTGTTTGAGCTGATCTACTTCTCCCGGCCCGACAGCCTGGTGTTCGGGGTGTCGGTGGACGAGGTGCGGAAGGCTTTCGGCAGACGGCTCGCAGCGGAGCAGCCGGCCGATGCGGACCTGGTGATTTCGGTTCCGGATTCGAGCAACGCGGCGGCGCTGGGCTACTCGATGGAGTCCGGGATACCGCTGGAACACGGTCTGATAAGAAACCACTATGTCGGCAGGACCTTCATCTATCCCACACGTGAACTCAGGGACCACCGTGTCAGGATCAAGTACAACCCGGTCAGGGAACTCTTGAAGGATAAGAGGGTGGTTGTGGTTGATGACTCGATCGTGCGGGGAACGACGTCTAAGAAGTTGATGCGTATGTTGCGTTCCGCGGGAGTCAAGGAGATACACGTGCGGATAAGCTCGCCGCCGATACGGTATCCCTGTTTTTACGGGATCGATACACCGACCCGGGGCGAACTGATAGCGGCCAACTGCTCGATCGAGGAGATAAGGCAGTATCTTGAAGTCGACTCTCTGGGTTACCTCTCGGTTGAAGGTCTACTGGAATCTACGGGACTGCCACCGGATGACTTCTGTGTGGCTTGCTTTACCGGGGACTATCCTGTACGCTTTACCAGCGAGCCCAGAAAGCTCGCGCTTGAACAATTCGATGACTGGTGTGTTTAGAGTGAGACGGGTACGACGGGTTGGGAGGGGAAACACTCATGAAGATGGAGGAAATACCTGTTGAAGACAGACCTCGCGAAAGGCTCAAGAACCTCGGAGTGGAGGCACTCTCGGTGAGGGAACTGCTGGCGATAGTTGTCGGTCCGGGAAGCAGACAGATGGGCGCCATGGATTTGGCCGGGGAGGTGGTGTCGGCATTTGAGTCGGTACGTGACATGGCGGGCGCAAGTGTAGAGAGACTCTCCCGGGTCAGCGGTATGGGGTTTGCGAAGGCCTGCCGCCTCCGTGCCGCAATCGAACTGGGGAAACGTGTGGTCAAGGCGGGCAGAGGCGAGCGACGAACGGTCAGATGCCCGGAGGACGCTGCCTGCCTGGTTATGGAGGACATGAAGAACCTGGACCGTGAGCATTTCAAGGTGATTCTGCTTGATTCGAAGAACGCCGTGATAAGTGTGGAGACGGTCTCGGTGGGTACGGTAAACGCCTCGATAGTGCATCCCCGGGAAGCGCTCAAGCCTGCACTGGAGAAGAGCGCGACATCCATGATACTCGTGCACAACCATCCGACCGGTAATGTCTCACCGAGCCGGGAGGACATACTGATAACGAGACGATTTGAAAAGTGCGGACGGATACTGGGAATCGAAATCGTCGATCACCTTATCATCGGTGATGACGATTACAAGAGCATGAAAGAGAGTGGTTACCTCTAGGAGGCCTGTATGGGTTTCGGCGGTTTCTCGGAGCTTCTCACAAATGACATTGCCATAGACCTCGGTACCGCCAACACGCTTGTCTGTGTCAAGGGTAAGGGAATTGTCCTCGACGAACCTTCGGTGGTCGCGGTTGAAAGAAGCACAAACAAGGTCCTGGCTGTCGGCAGGGGAGCAAAGGAGATGCTGGGCCGGACTCCGGGTGAAGTCGCGGCCATTCGTCCCATGAAGGACGGGGTGATCGCAGACTTTGAGATCACCGAGATAATGCTGCGTGAATTCATCATGAGGGTACAGGGTGACCGCTTCCTCTCGAAACTCGTTCGCCCCAGAGTGATAATCTCGGTGCCGTCGGGCATAACCGAAGTCGAGAAGCGGGCCGTCAGGGACTCTGCCGAGCATGCGGGAGCCAGGGAGGTCTTCCTGATTTCAGAACCGATTGCAGCCGCAATAGGTGTCGGACTCCCGATCGATAAGCCCGCCGGTAACATGGTGATCGACATCGGTGGCGGTACAACCGAGATCGGCGTGATCGCCTTAAACGGCATCGTTGGTGTCGCCTCGATCAGGATAGGCGGCGATGAGATGGATGATGCCATCATGCAGCACGTCAAAGGTGAGTACGGTACTTTGATCGGGGAGCAAACGGCCGAAAAACTCAAGATCTCTGTGGGTGCCCTCGAGGTCGATCCGGATAAGGCCCTCGAGATCAGGGGCCGGGACCTCGTCAATGGCGTCCCGAAGGTGATATCGGTGTCCAAGAACAAGGTGGTCGGAGCACTTCAGGAACCCATAAACGAGATAATCAAGGCCCTGAGGCTCTCACTGGAAAAGACTCCACCCGAGCTCGCAGCGGACATCGTGGATAAGGGCATTCTGATGACCGGTGGCGGTTCTCTCCTGAGCGGACTGGACCAGATCCTGAGGAGTGCAACCGGCCTTCCGATCTACGTTGTCGAGGAACCACTTAAATCGGTTGTTCTCGGTGCCTACAAGGCGCTCGAAGAACCTGATAGATATGAGAAAATCCTGATGAAGTCGAGAAGGATATGGTAGTAGATGAGGCATGCATGGCAACTACCCGTCAAGAGCGACGTGGGGATATTCCTGGCTCTGGTGGTCCTGTCGGTCAGCATTATGGCCGTCGACAGGCTTGACGAGGATAGTTCGCTCACCGGCCGACTGGCCGCCGTCTTTGTTCCCTTCGAAAGTCTCTCGTTCCGGCTGATGGAACTCTCCTTTGTTCAGAAGGAGAACCATATCCTCAGGGCTAAACTGATGGATGTCTCCCGGGAAAACGCCGTCCTCAGGGAGGAGATGGGCGAGGCCGAACGGCTGAGAGGTCTGGTTGATTTCCGTACAAGCCATCCGGGCACGCTATGTTGTGCAAGGGTGATCGGAGAGCCGGGTGAGAGGATGGGTGGCGGCATCGTGATAGACAAGGGCCGCGCCGAGGGTCTCGCCAAGAACATGACCGTGATATCACCGGACGGTCTGGTAGGAAGGATCATCAAGGTAGGTGAGGGAGCGTCCCAGGTGAAGAGGATCATCGACCCGGGCTACAGGGTCAGTGCCCTGATCCAGCGGAACAGGGCAACGGGAATCCTGGGAACCCGGAGCGACGGCAGGATCGTGATGGAATGGGTGGCACCCGATGCCGATGTCGTGGCCGGTGATGTTGTGACCTCTTCCGGGCTGGGTTCGATAACACCCAAAGGTATCCCGGTGGGGAAGGTCGGACGCATCAAGGAGAAGCCCGAACGCTTCTCGCTGGCACTCGAGGTCAGACCCTTCACGGATTTCAGCCGGCTCGAGGAGGTCTTTGTCATACTGAGGGAACCCCCCGATTTCCAGCTGCTGCTTGAGGCTGAAGAAGAGGCGAAGGTCGAAAACTGATGCGAAGGTTCTCGCTCTGGTTGCTCGTGGTTCTTGCCCTCATCTTTCAGGTGACGATATTCAGGAAGATCGAACTGTGGGGGATGAGACCCGACGCAACGGTGATAATCCTGGTCTACATGGGTCTGGGACTGGGGTCCGTCGCCGGTGCACTGTTCGGTTTCCTGCTGGGTCTTGCGAACCTGGCGATCCTGTCGACCTCCATGGCTTCGATGCCTCTCGCAGGGACGGTGGTTGGCTTCGTTGTCGGCAGGTACGCGACAAAGGTGATGTATGAAAGCTATCTCGTTCAGCTGGTAATAATCTTCGTGAGCGTCCTCGTCTTCGATGCGGTTAACCTGGCCTGGGCCGACCTTTCCGGTCTTCCCGTAAGCCTGCTGAGATACTCACTCGGCAGTGCCGTATACACTTCCGTGGCGGGTGTGACACTGGCGATCGTAATCGAGAGGATAATAGGTTTGAGACTGGTTTCGCAGAGATGAATCACTTCACGGACACATCACCCGCAACACCGACGAGAGTTGCGCAGGCGGTGTGTATCGTCATCTTCCTGATCCTCGGTATAGCGCTCTTCCGGCTCCAGATTGCAAAGGGTGACCGCTACCGGGAACTGGCGGAGAACAACTACATTGTGCAGGCATCGATCACGGCCCCACGCGGGCTGATCGTTGACAGGAACGGCACAGTGATCGCAAGTTCGCGGCAGGCGTTTTCCATATGCGCGATACCACGCTCGTTTCTCCGTAACCGCGAAGAGATACAAACCCTGGGACAGATCGTCGGGCTGGATGAGGATTACATACGTTCAAGATTGGAGGCAACGTCCAGCTCATATAGACCCACTGCGGTCATCCGTGATGCCGACTTCGCCACGCTGAGCAGGGTTGAAGAGATGTTTGCCGATCTGCCCGATGTGATCGTGCTTTCAGAACCTGTCAGGTCCTATCCGGGCGGAATCCATTTCAGTCACATGCTGGGCTACGTCGGCGAGGTCACTCAGGAGGAGCTCGCAGCGGGCAGGGGGAGGTACGGACGGGGTGATTTCATAGGCAAGACGGGCATCGAGAAGGTATATGAGGAGTATCTCAGAGGCCGGGACGGTGAGCGGTTCCTGAAGTTCAGTCCCTACGGTGGTGCAAGTCCGGTTGATGTCGACGGCATGTCGGCAAAGACACCGCGGCAAGGGATGACGGTCGTCCTCAATGCGGATGACGGCCTCCAGAGGCTGGCCTATGAACTATTCGAGGACCGGCCGGGGGCAGTGGTTGCAGTCGATCCCCGAACCGGGGGTGTGCTTGCCCTTGTAAGCAGCCCCGGGTTCGACCCGAACCTCTTCGCGACCGGGATATCCGCTGCCGACTGGGATGAGATCATAAAAGCCGACGGCAAACCGCTCCTCACGAGACCGGTTAGGAGTGCCTACCCGCCCGGTTCGGTCTTCAAGATAGTCACGTCCGCGGCGGCGCTGGAGGGCGGCATTGCCGGCAGGCACACACGTTACCGGCCGTGCGGTGGCGCCTACAGGTTCGGCAACAGGGTCTTTAGATGCTGGAAGGAGGAAGGGCACGGGACACGGGATCTCCCGGGTGCGATCATGGTTTCCTGTGACGTCTACTTCTACCAGTTGGGTGAGCGGCTGGGACTTGACCGGCTCAGCGGTTATACCAAGGGATGGTATCTGGATGCAGAGACGGGGATCGATCTTCCGGGTGAGGTCGCGGGTCTGGTTCCCGATGCAGCTTACTATAACAGGGTCTACGGGGAGCGCGGATGGACCCGTGGCATCATGCTCAATCTCGCGATCGGCCAGGGAGAACTCCTGCTTACACCGGTCGAGGTCGCATGCTTCATCAGCGGTCTGGCCAATGGTGGGACCTACATCACACCGCGGTGCGTTGCCAGGGTTGAGTCGGGTGACCGGGTGGAATCGATAGGTGGCAAGCCGGTGGAACTACCGATGACCCCCTCTACACTTGGCACGGTGAAAGAGGGGATGCTCGCCGTGGTCGAAGGACCGCAGGGGACGGGGCGTGCGGCGAGGGTACCCGGTATCCAGGTTGCGGGCAAGACAGGCACCGCACAGAACCCCCACGGTGACGACCACGCGTCATTTGTGTGTTTTGCGCCATATGAGGATCCTGAGATAGTCATCTTTGTGCTGGTGGAAAACGGGGGGCATGGTGGTGCAGTGGCGGCACCGATCGCAGGTGAGCTCCTGGCATACTACTTCGGTGTCTCCGAGCCGGATGAGGTAACGAGCGCACAATGAAACCACCCGAGAGATCGCTCGTGATTGCACTGGTGGTACTCGGGTGTCTCGGTGTCTTTGCGGTCTACAGCAGCACAAGGACTGAGACCGGGGCATCATATGCGGTCAGGCAGGCCATATGGACAGGTCTGGGTATCGCGGCGATGTTTGCGGTGTCCATGATCAGGGTCAAGACGTTATCGTCACTTGCACCGGTGGCCTACTTCGGCGCCATCGTATTGCTTGGCCTGGTACTTGTGATAGGCAAGGGTCCGCACGGAACCCGGAGATGGTTTGATCTCGGGTTGATGAGATTCCAGCCGTCGGAGATCGCAAAGATCGCCACGATACTGATGGTCTCACGTTACCTTTCGGACAAGGGAGCAATCGGTCAATCCTTAAAGAGCGTTCTCGTGGTCTTCGCGATGGTGGCGCTGCCGGCGGCCCTGATAGTCAACGAACCCGATCTGGGTACAGCTCTTGTCTTCGCTTTCATCGCTCTCCCGATGCTGTATGCATCGGGACTCGATCCCCTGTATCTTCTCTTTCTGGTCAGCCCCTTCTTCGCGATAATCGCCGCGGGGGAAATCGTAGCATGGGTGATTTTTGTCATACTGCTCGTGATCGTGATGGTGCTGCGCAGGTTTCGTACGTCGCTTGTTGCCCTTGTGTTCGGCATGAACTTCATGTTGTATTCCCTCGCGCCGCGGCTCTGGTCGAGTCTTGCGCCCTACCAGCGCGACCGCGTGCTTGCGTTTCTGCACCCCGACAGTTACAGGCACAGTGCAGGGTTCCAGATCATCCAGTCCCAGATAGCGATCGGTTCAGGCGGTTTTACCGGCAAGGGCATCTTCAAAGGAACTCAGAAGGCCCTGGGCCTGGTACCTGCCCAGCACACGGACTTCGTGTTTTCACTGGTCGGAGAGGAGATGGGTTTTATCGGGGGGTTGGCCGTCCTGCTGCTATTGGGCTACGTCGTAACCCGCATCTTCGGCGTAGCCCGGGTGGTGCGAAACCGGTTCGCAACGTTTTTTTGCTTTGGATTTGGCAGCCTTATTCTGATACAAGTGTTCGTGAACATCGGCATGACGCTCGGTCTTACACCCGTGACCGGCCTTCCTCTGCCTTTCTTAAGCTACGGGGGATCGCAGACGATCATCTTCTGGGGCACGGCGGGCGCGGTCCTGGCAGCGCATGCATCGAAAAGAGAATACTAGGAGGTAGTTATGCACAGGACCCTGTTTGACGTTGGGCCGTTCAGTATACATCTATATGGTGTGATGCTCGCCTTCGCCTTCTGGCTGGGTATCGAGCTGTCGATAAGGATTGCCAGGAAGCGAGGCATGGATCCCGTCAACATAATGGATCTTGGTATAATCATCCTCGTCTCATCGGTGGTCGGCGCGAGACTTCTTTATGTCGTAACCCATATCGCGGAATACCGGCAT
>JALGZP010000018.1 GCA_025774845.1 bacterium | reverse complement strand
CGGGATTGGCGGTGACTATCTCCTGGCGGTTGACATCGCCCCAGAAGCCTATTGCAAGAACATCCCCCGCGCCGAGGATGTACTGTTCCGGGTCAAGTGTGCCTTCGAGAGCGCCTCCCGCAATCTGTAAGGGAGCCTGACCCGGTGCCGCGGCTGCCTGGCCGGTGGAGGTGGCAGCGCCCTGGGTAATTTCCTGACCCCAGAGGCCCGGGCACAGTGAAATGCACAGAAGCAGGCTGGTGATCAACGCAAGGAATAAAGCTCTACCCATCTACGCCGCTCCTGTCGCTTGTGTATGAATCCATTCCCCCCGCATTGTATCAATCCTAAATCGAACCTGAAGCGAGGTCAAGCACCAAAGGCGTGTCATGCCGGACTTTGCGACAATACGCAGGCCACGGCAATTGAATTCAAACGTGCCTCATAGGTATCCGCACGGGAAACGGCCACCATCGGCACGATCCCGCCTACAATCACTCCGGCGGTCTTTGTCTGCTTGCCGCAGAAGTAGGTCAGTGTCTTATAGAACACGTTACCGACATCGGCATGCCCGACGATAAGAATGTCCGCGACACCCGCGACCGGGCTTTCAACACCCTTCTGTTTTGCAGCCTCAACGGAGACGGCATTGTCGAGGGCAAATGGCCCGTCCACGATCGCACCCGGAATCTGACCGCGCTCGGCCATCTTGGAGATGATGGCCGCTTCCACGGCGGATTTCATCTGGGTATTTACGACCTCGATGCATGAAAGCATGGCAACCTTGGGTGTCTTCACCCCAAGGGCAGTCGCAACCCTGATCGCATTCTTGACAATCTCGATTTTCTGGCTGAGATCGGGCTCTATCACTATGCCACCATCGGACATGAACATGATCCGTTTGAAGTTTTCAGACTCAAGGATCGCTACATGGCTCATCAATCTGTCGGTCTTTATTCCGATTTCACCGTCAAGGGCCGCCTTCATCAGGGTCGCGGTCGTGACATTGCCTTTCATCAGCACATCGGCTTCGCCTGAACTTGCAGCCTCCGCCGCCATGCGTGCGGACCGGGTGGAATCCGGGACATCGACTATGTCACAGCCCTTGAGCGACAGGCGGTCGCGTGCGGCCATACGCTGGATCTTGCTCTCGTCTCCGTACAGCAGCGGAGCTGCGAAACCCTGGCCGGCGGCGTCACAAAGGACATCGAGCACGACGGGATCGTGGGCTCCCGCAACGGCAACACGGGGCGTGTGAGACCTGGAGACCTTTCGGGCAACCATTATTATGTCCTTGAAGCGTACCTTCGAGACCTTCTTCTTAGCCTGGCTAGACACCTCATCCCTCCTTGCGTGACACCTGCACACACTTGCCCTCTGCGTGAGCCAAAACAGTCCCGGCTTCATTCTCAAGCCGCGAAGTCATATTGTAGACCCTTCCCTTGTGTGATATGACCTGACCCTTTATGATCACCCGTTCCCCGAGCGGCACGGGTTTGGCCAGCCTGATGTCGAGTGACGCACTGACCGCCGTAATGCCGGACTCCCAGAGCACCTTGACGATTGCCTCATCCAGTAGCGCACACACAAGGCCGCCATGCATGATCCCGGTGTAACCCTGGTGCTCGCTCCGGGGTACAAAAGACCCCTCGATCTTCAGATTCACGGCGTCGACATCGAATTTGATCTTGAGGCCTATCGGGTTACGCTGGCCACAGACGAAACACATACTGTCGTCGGCATTCAGGTCCATTGAGCCATACTCCCAGTTTGACCTTGAAACCAAAACCCACGGAGGATATTCTAAGCAAGAATCGAGTTGAATTCAATTGCCAAAAACACAGACCTGTATGCCGGGTGCACGAACGCGGTTCGTCAGGCCCGGAGACCCGGCGCTACAGGGGTATGTCTACGGGAGGTGTGAGACGTGAAAGTCATATCCTACACAAGGGGTACTGATGAACGCGCAGGCATCCTGATCGATCAAAACGTGTATGATGTAGAGTCCTGCTCGAGCTTTCTCGGTATGGAAGAGATGCCGGCCAGGCTCCTGTGCCTGCTGAGTGCTGGCCGGATCCCGACACTAAACGAACTTCACCAGAAACTGACGGAGGCTCTGCGGGATAAGCATGAGCTGCCGCTTCAGTGCTGGGCATCGCTTGAGGAAATCAGGCTCCTGGCGCCGATCCGCCGGCCACCCAAGATCATATGCATCGGACGGAATTACAGAGATCACGCCGAAGAACAGGGTGCGAAGTTGCCGCAGGCACCGCTTCTCTTTGCCAAGTCGCCGACTTCAGTGATAGCCCCGGGGGAGCCCATTGTTATCCCCAGGGGATCTGAGCAGGTCGATTATGAGGGAGAACTGGCACTTGTCATTGGACGCGAAGTCAGTAAAGCCGGGGAGGAAGAAGCGGCCGAAGCGATATTCGGCTACTGCTGTATGAATGACGTTACGGAGAGGGAAGCCCAGTTCAGTGAGAAACAGTGGTTCAGGTCGAAGGGTATGGACACTTTTGCGCCGCTTGGACCGTGGATTGTCACCCGGGATGAGTTCGGGGACCCACCGGAACTCGAGATAACAACGAAACTCAACTCAGAGGTCATGCAGTCTTCAACAACCGCCAACCTGATATTCAGCCCGGTTGCTATCATAGCGTTTGTGACCAGAAATATCACACTCCAGCCCGGCGATATCATCTCGACAGGAACGCCGGGAGGCGTTGGGGTCTTCAGAGAGCCGCAGGTATTTCTTAAGAGCGGAGATACCGTAGAGATCACAATCGAGGGAATCGGGACTCTCACAAACCCTGTGACTGCGGAAGGCTAGGAAGAAACCGGGCTACGAGGAAACGTAGGTGCGACGCACCATTCCGACCTGCTCTATTCTCCGTTCAGCGAACCGGTCGGCGGCTTGATGTGTGGAGATACCCTCATCGCGGGCGGAGAGCAGGATGCTTGTTAAGACCTCCTTTATGGCTCCGGTCTTTCTCATCGCACGCTGCTTGTCATAGCCGTAGATCTCGTCCGCCACATTGATCAGACCACCCGCGTTGATTATGTAGTCAGGCGCGTAGAGAATGCCGCGCTTGTGGAGCACGTCACCGTGCTTCTCATCCTCAAGCTGACTGTTGGCAGCCCCGGCAACAATCCTGCACTTAAGCTGCTTGATCGTCTGGTCGTTTATGATCCCGCCCAGGGCACACGGGCAGAATATGTCACACTCGACGGCATATATGTCATCAGGGCTGACTACGGTGACGTCATACTCGGAAGTAACCCGCTCTGTCGCGCCGGGGTCGATGTCGGCGATAGTCACGGCGGCTCCCCGCTCGGTAAGTCGTCCGACGAGAATGCGCCCGACACGGCCGACGCCCTGGACGGCTACCTTGACTCCCGCGAGATCATCACTGCCCGTGACGAAGGCCCGGCATGCTTCCAGACCTCTCATAACACCTGTGGCGCAGACCGGGGATGGATCATCACTGCCACCGCGCGAGCTTGGTATCCCGACGACGTACTTTGTCTCCATCCTTATGAAGTCCATGTCGTTGAAACCGGTGCCGACACCCTCTGCGGCTATGTATCTTCCCCCCAGGCTGTCGATGAACCTTCCGAGGGCTCTGAAGAGGGATTCACTCTTGTCCTTCTTGGGATCACCCATTATGACCGTCTGGCCGCCACCGAAATCGAGACCCGCACCCGCCGCCTTGTAGGTCATGCTCTTCGACAGCCTGAGCGCATCCTCTACGGCGCCATCCTCATCCGGATACTCCTTCATCCGCACGCCACCGATCGCAGGCCCGAGCGTGGTATCATGAATAGCAACGATCGCACGAAGCTGCGACACCTGTTCCCTGAAGAACATGATCTGCTCGTGGCTATCGACCTTGAGTCTGCTGAACAGTTCCAACTCAGTTCACCTCACTATTCACACTACCTATCACAATACCCCGTCCCTGTCAATCAAGATGGGGTCAGAGCTCGAAATTTGCGCGTCCGGCATGGCCGTACGCAAATTTCGAGCTCTGACCCCAAGTATTTGCGAGCTCCGGCCCCAAAACAGCGGGGATTGAGAGGCTCTACCTCCCGATTGCTATCCAGGCCACTTCGGTATCATAACTGTCAAATGGTGTCCCATCCCTGTTACTGGCGGCCCATTTGAAGCCCGTGCGAGACACTTCATCTGTCTTGGCAACCACCCACCAGCCGGCGTTACCATACTCACAGATCACAACCACGGGCTTGGTTCTGAAGGGTCGCTCGAAATAATACCAACCCTGCTTCGCCCGCTCATTTCTGAATTGGACCGGTATCGTGCCGGAGACGATTCTCTGACCCAGCCTCACACCACCGGTGTCATCAATAGTCTGGGCAGCTCTCTCAGAGTTATCGGTTGGCTCTATTGCCGTATCCGAGCACCCTAACCCGATCAGGATGACAACCCACAGAGCGATGAGAAGAACACCACCACGCTTCATCTGTGACCCCCCTCCAATGCCCGGTACGGGCAGTCCTAAAATCCTGGATGATCCAGGTCGCATATTACGACTCTACCACAGATTGTCGTTGGCGTCAATGAATACGATGGGGTCAGAGCTCGAAATTTGCGCGGCCGATCCGGCCGAATGCAAATTTCGAGCTCTGACCCCAAGAGGGTGGCTTTAGGGGTGGTGGGCCAGGTAGGCGGCGCCGATGAGGGCGGCATCATCGCCGAGCCGGGTTCGTCTGACCTTAAGCCGGCGACTCAGTTGCGGGAAGATCGCTTCGCGTGCCCGGCTTACGGCCGGAGCGAGCAGGATGGATCCCGCACGGCTCACTCCCCCTCCAACTAGAATCAACTCGGGGTTATACAAATGAAAGACGTTGGCAATACCGACACCGAGTGCCTCGGCGGCACTCTCTACTACCGCCATGGCAACCCGGTCACCCTGCTTTGCCTTGTCGGCGATCATCTTGGCCGTAATGGCCTGTGCCCGGGACCGTGTCTTGAGCCGCTTCCGCTTGCCGTAGTCTTTGATCATAGCTGTGGCCGAAACAAGCGTCTCAAGACACCCCCGCTGACCACACGCACACTTCGGTCCTTTGAAATCAATAACGGTGTGTCCGACTTCCCCCGCAATCCCGTCATGCCCCTGCCAGAGATCGCCGGCTATGACGAGACTTCCCCCCACACCCGTACCCAGGGTAAACAGAAAGAGACTGCTCGCATCCTTGCCTGCACCGTGCCAGTATTCACCCAGCGCGGCACAGTTGGCGTCATTCTCGACAAGCACCCGCATACCAAGGAAATCCTCAAGGTAGGATCCGACGTCGATGTCCGACATCCGGCGGATGTTGGGTGCAAAGTAGACATAACCCTCGGATGCCTTGGTGGGACCGGCGAACCCGATACAGGCGGCGGCAGGTGACGGCAGATCGCCGTTGGCATCGATAAAAGATGCGATGGCATCCCCGAGCGCTTTTAAGAGTGCATGCTTGCTGCCGGCACTGAACATCGGTACCCGCCGGCGGCGTAGCACCTTTCCCCGGGCATCCACAAGACCCAGCCTGATATTGGTCCCACCGAGGTCCATCGAAACAACCGGTCGTTTCTTCATGTTAGGTTTCCTTCTTGGTGATCCTGACGCTCCGGATTCGTTTTCCCTTCACTTCGACCACCCTGAACTCGAGATCTTCGTACTCTATCATATCACCCGGTTTGCATATCGAGCCTGCGCGGTCGAGAATGAAACCTGCAACCGTGTCATAACCCGCCTCAGGTATGCCGATCTCCAGTTCCTCACGGAGAAGCGAGATCGGGGTGCTGCCGCTGATCACGCGTCCGAGTGCGGCATGAGAACCATCGATCTGGTCGTATTCATCACTTATCTCCCCCATTATCTCCTCTACCAGGTCTTCGAAAGTCAGGATGCCGATGGGTCTGCCGTACTCGTCGGTGACAATGCCGAGGTGTCTGAGCTCGTCCCGCATTTCACGTATCGCTTCCTTGACGGTTCGGGTCTCGGGTACGAAGTAACCACGTCTGACGAAGATCTTGACCCTCGAACTCCGCGGTACACCCAGCAGGTCCTTCACGTGAAGAACACCCACAAGATTATCGGGTGTCCGCTTATAAACGGGATAGCGTGAGTGTCCGCTCGCCTCGGCCGCGTCCAGCGCCTCCCCGACGGTGGCCTCCTCATTGACGCACACAACTTCATCCATGGGTAACATCACACCGGTCACCTTCACCCTCGAAAGATCGAGTATCCTGTGGGCATATGTATAGGATGTAATCCCCAGACCGGCCTGCGTGACTTCCTTGACGAGCGCCCTTATCTCATCTCTCGTAACGGGGGCGTTTCTCTCGGCCGACACGGACGCGGTCGCAAGGACTGTGGCGATCGCCGACGTCACCCTTGCAACCGGATAGAGTAGATAGTAGGCGATCCCGAGACCGGGAGCGGCCCTCATCAGGAAGGCCTCAGGGCTGGTGCGTGCAACCGCTTTGGGCACTATCTCACCGAACATCAGAATCACTGCCGTCACAACCACGGTGGATGCTAAGATAGCGTACGCGCCCAGGACCCGGCTCAGGATATCGGTCGCAAGCGACGAGGCGAGCACGACAAAGATGTTTGTTCCGACGAGAGTCACACTGAGGAGGGTTGCCGGATTCTCAAGAAGCCTCTTCGCGGTCGCCGCACCTCTTACTTTCCTCTTCGCCATTCCGCTTATCCGGAACCTGTCGGCCGATACGAAGGAGATCTCACTGCCGGCGAAGAATGCAACCCCCGCCACGGAGCCTGCGATCGCCAGTATGTAGAACAGGTAGATCAACATATCGAGCCTATTTCCTCAGTTTCTCGATTTCGATTTTCTTAACCCGCCTGCCGTCCGCGTCCAGAACCCTCAATCTCAGATTTCCGACAATCAGATCGTCACCCGGGGCCGGGATCTTCCCCATACGGTCTATAATGAACCCCGCCATTGTCTCGGCATGAGCATCAGAAATCGTCGCGCCAACAAGCGCATTGAAGTACTCTATCTCCATTCTCCCGGATACTTCCCACCTGGACCTTGACGTATGTCTGTACCGGTGCTTCTCGGGGTGGCGACTGGCGTCCGTACCGACGACCTCTCCGAGAATGTCGTCCAGGGTGACGATGCCGGTGAATGTGCCGTACTCATCTATCGCTACGGCGAAATGGGCAGAACCCGAAACAAACTCATCCAGGAGCTCCACAAGAGCTTTCGATTCGGGTACGTACAGGGGCTTACGTGCTACTTCCCCGATCGTGCTCTCCATGCTCACCCGGCTGTTCAGCAGATCCTTTATGTAGAGTATACCCGTCACATCGTCCCTTTTGTCCGCATCGAAGACCGGGATACGTGAATAGCCTGATGACTTTGCCAGGCCGACCGCATCTCCGACGGACACGCCGGAACTCAGCATGAAGACTTCCGTGCGGGGTGTCATTATGTTCTGAACCGAGAGATGCATCAGCCTCAGGATTCCTCCCAGAACTTCCATTTCGACCTTATCCAGTACGCCCTCGGAATGGCCTACGGCGATCGCCTCAGCGACATGTTCATCCGCCGGTCCCGTAAGACCGGGATGCTCCATCGGACCGCGCCTCAGAAGCAGTCTGATCATGGATTCGAGAATGCCTTTGATCGGTGTGAGCAGCCTTACGGCAAGTGAGATCGAAGGCGCGGCGGCAAGCGATATCTTCATGGGGTTACTGACGGCGATCGTCTTCGGGACGATCTCACCGAATATGAGGATGAGAACCGTCATCGCCGCAACGCTTATTCCCACCACACCCTGCTCGAAGTAGCGGCTGACAACACTGGTTCCTATACTCGCCGCCGCAACATTGACCAGGGTATTCCCGATCAATATGGTGACAAGCAGGTGATAAGGATCCTTAAGCAGTGACCCTACAATTATGGAACCCCTGGACGGCCGTCTTTGAAGTTTCCTCAGCTGGTAGGGTTTAAGGGAAAACAGCGCTGTCTCAGAACCGGAAAAGACCGAGGAGAGGAAAAGGAGAAATACCAGCAACGCTATTTGCAGAACGACTAAGTTCACTGCGATTTCGCTCGACCTGCTTCGCGCGACTCCGTGTCAACCGGAAGCGATATCGAGAAGCAGGTCCCCTCGCCCTCCGTAGATTCAAATGATATCGAACCGCCGTAATCTCTGGCGATTCGCTTCGCAATGAAGAGACCGAGACCTGAGCCCTCAGGCTTGGTCGTAAAGAACAGGGAGAACACCCTCGGCTTCACCCCATCGGGAATCCCCGCGCCCGTATCCCTGATCGAGATACTCACAATATCCGATTCGACTCCGGTCTCGACTGTGAGGTCTCCCCCGTCGGGCATCGCCTCAACCGAATTATGAAGGACATTGAGAATCATCTGACGGAGTTCAACCGGGTTTCCGTAAATCCTGGCATCTCCGTGCCCGAAATTCAGATTGGTCTCGACGTTTCCCGTGATCATCGAACCTCTTATCAGGTTGAGCGACTCCCGGACTATTACCGATATGTCTATTCGAACCGTCTCTCTGGTGCCCCGTTCGGCCGATCTCGCAACACCCTTGAGATACTTCTCTATCTCGACTATCTCTTCGGCGATCTTCTCGAAGGTTTCCTTTGAGGGATCCTCATCCACCAGCTTCGCGGCGGCTGCCCGCGCCATAAGGCCTATTGATACAATCGGCGCCTTGAGATCATGCATGAATGAAGCCGCAAGCCCGCCCAGCGCTACGAGCCGTTCGGCCCGCAACAGTTGAAGGTGGTTCTGGCTGAGCTCGTCGTGCGCAAGTTCAAGCTGTTTCAACCGTTCCTGGAGGTTCTTGTGAAGAGATGCATTCGCTATCGCGAGCGCGGCCTGGCTGGCAAAAGTCTCCAGCAGTCTTACATCCTCCGGACGTATCCTGCGGCCGGTCACAAAGTTGTCCGCGACGATTGCGCCCAGTTTCTGTCCCTCGGCCACAAGGGGTACGATAAGAAAGTGATCGCTGTCCAGTGTCTCAGCTATCTCCCGGGCATCGGGAACGCAACTTGCGTCTTCGACAACGACCGATCTACCCTCTTCAAGGCTTCGCGACACTATGTTGCCGGTGCTGTCGAACGGAAAGACAAGTTTCTCAGCGGTCTTGAGGATCCCATCGGCTTCCGGCCCGCGTCTGGATGAGTACACGCAGAGAATCTCACCGAGGCTCCTGCCCTCATCCTCCATCGCCTTCCATATCTCGTCCGCCTCGCCGGGTTCGCTCGGGCCGACGGCCATCCTTCCCCGTATCGTGGAGCCGCTCTCATCCATCAAGAGCAGAAAGGCCCGGTTCAGTCCGAGACCGTCACCAGCGGTCACGGCCCCGAGAATCACCCGCAAGAGCTGATCGATCTCCATGGTGCTCTGGAGCGCCCGTCCGATCTCGCTCAAGAGCGTCACCTGGGCGGACTTGCTCAATGACTCTGCTTCGATTCTTTCGATCCTGGATGCCAGCTCAGCGGTCTGCTTGAGAAGGGCATCGGTGGAATCGTGCAAAGCGGGTTCCTCCGTGAGAGTACGGCTTAGACCAGCGCTTTCTTGAATACTTCTTCCAGGCTGTCGACGAACATGAACTCAAGTCCGTCTTTCACGATATCCGGAACTTCGCTGAGGTCCTTTTCATTCCTTCGGGGCAGGATCACCTTCTTGATTCCGGCTCTCCGCGATGCGAGTATCTTCTCCTTTATCCCGCCAACGGGCAGCACCTTACCCTTAAGCGTGATCTCTCCGGTCATCGCGACATCAGCTCTGACGGGGCGACCGGTGAGAAGAGAAACCAGGCTTGTGGCGATCGTCACTCCGGCGGAGGGTCCATCCTTGGGTACACCCCCGTGAGGAACGTGGACGTGAAGATCATGATTATCATAAAAGCCGTCTTCTATCTTCAGATCGCTGGCCCGGGACCTCACGTATGTCAGCGAGGCCTGCGCGGATTCACGCATTACTTCACCCAGACGTCCTGTCAGGGTCAGCGATTTCCCGCCTTTCATCAGGCTCGATTCGACAAAGATGATGTCTCCGCCTGCTTCGGTCCATGCCAGACCCGTCGCAACACCGGGGACCATCGTGCGCTCGGCGACATCTCTGAAGAACTTGCGCGGGCCAAGAAACTCGTGGACCCTCTCGGTCGTCACCTTGATCTTGCGTTTCTCACCTTCCGCGACCTTCCTGGCCACTTTCCGCGAGATGTTGCCGATCTCCCGCTCGAGGTTTCTCAGTCCCGCTTCCCTGGTATATTCAGAGATCAAAAGCCTGATCGCATCGTCTTCGAATTCGATATGCCCGTCCGTAAGGCCGTGACTTTCCTTCTGGCGGGGGACCAGATACACCCTCGCTATCTCAACCTTCTCCTCATCCGTGTATCCCGGCAGGTCAATGACCTCCATACGGTCAAGGAGAGCCGGTGGGACAGTGACAAGCACATTGGCGGTGGTTATAAACATCACCTTCGACAGGTCGAAGGGCACCTCGAGATAGTGGTCCGAGAAAAAGGCATTCTGCTCCGGATCGAGAACCTCAAGCAGCGCAGCCGCCGGATCGCCCCTGAAGTCCGCACCGATCTTGTCGACTTCATCGAGCATGAAGAGCGTGTTATTGGAACCGGCCTTTCTTATGCCCTGGATTATCCTGCCAGGCAGAGCTCCGACATAGGTCCGCCTGTGGCCCCTGATCTCGGCCTCATCCCTTATGCCGCCGAGCGAGATCCTCGTGAACTTTCTCCCCAGCGCTCTTGCGATCGACTTGCCCAGGGAAGTCTTCCCGACACCCGGAGGCCCCACGAAGCAGAGGATCGGACCCTTGGTCTCCTTCTTGAGCTTCCTGACGGCGAGAAACTCGAGGATACGTTCCTTGACCTTGTCGAGGTCATAGTGGTCCGCATCGAGAATCTTCTTCGCCTTCGGTACATCAACGACGTCCTTGGTGCCTTCCGACCAGGGCAGCGTAACCAGCCAGTCAAGATACGTTCTTGAGACGGTGTACTCAGCTGCCTGAGGCGGCATCTTCGCAAGCCGGTCGAGTTCCTTCTCCGCGGTCTGTTTGGCATCATCGGGCATCTTTGCGGCTTCGATCTTCTGCTGGAGCTCTTCGATTTCTATGGTCCTCTCGTCACTCTCTCCGAGCTCGCGTCTTATCGCCTTGAGCTGTTCCCGGAGGTAGTATTCTCTCTGGGACTTATCCAGCTCGGTCTTTACCTGGGATTGGATCTTGCTCCCCAGCTCGAGCACCTGGAGTTCCCGGTTGAGGAACGTCATCAGTCTCGCCAGCCGTTCCTTGGTATCGAATGTTTCAAGAATCTCCTGCTTCTCCAGTGTTGAGAGATTGATATTCGACGCTATGAGATCAGCCGCACGGCTGGGGTTATCGATGTTCATCACCGCCACCTGCAACTCATCCGGAAGATGGGGGGAATGTCCGACTATCTTCGCGAAGATATCGGACACACTTCTCAGGAGGGCCTGGGTCTCGACAGTGGTGTCGGACAGTTCAGGCACTCCTTCAATATCCGCCCTGAGATAGGGTTGCTCCTGAACATAAGATCCGATCCTTATCCGGGATGTACCCTGCACCAGGACCCTTGTACTTCCGTCGGGGAACTTGAGCATCTTGAGGATCGTGGCGGCCGTCCCGACCTGGTGAAGATCCCCGGGCACCGGTGTCTCGGTGTCGGGCTGGTGCTGCGTGGCCAGCGCGACCATCCGGTCCGCATTTGCGGCCTCGTCGATCAGGTGGAGCGATCTCGCCCGGCCGATGACGAGGGGCGCGATCATATAGGGGAAAATCACTGTGTCACGGAGCGGTATGATACCAAGATTGGACGGAACTCGAACAGCGTCGACGTCAACCGCGCCCTTGGACTTACGCTTTCGCTTGCGCCGGGCCAGAGTCCTGGTTTTCGCGACCTTGGCTTTCGCGACCTTGGCTTTCGCCGTCCGAGATTTCACGGTTTTGGATTTTGCGCTCCGGGACTTCTTGGCCTTGGTCTTTGGCTTCGCGCTTCGAGACTTGACTGCCTTCGTCTTGGCCACCCGGGTCTTCTTCGCCCTGGTTTTGGGTTTAGCGGTCTTGCGCTTGGTTGATCTGGGCAATCTTTCTCTCCTATCCTTTGATCACGCACAAAGGCCGGAGTTTCGCGACCTTCTTCGATAATCCTGCTCTGTGAACCACATCGACTACCCTGTCAACATCCTTGTAGGCATCGGGCGCCTCTTCCGCGATCGTCCGCTTTCCGCGGGCCATGACGATGATGCCCTTACGCTTAAGATCCTTAAGAAGTTGCGCACTGTCCGTCATCCTCTTCGACTGGCTGCGGCTTCTCACCCTGCCCGCACCGTGGCAGGTGCTTCCGAAAGTCTGTTCCATCGCCAGCTCCGCCCCGACGAGCACGTAGGAGCAGGTCCCCATATCACCGGGTATGAGTACCGGCTGCCCGACCGAACTGTAGCAGTCGGGCAGATCCCGATGACCGGCGGGAAATGCCCTGGTTGCTCCCTTCCTGTGCACACATACTTCCCTGGGCTCGCCATGGACAGTGTGCGTTTCCTTCTTTGCAATATTGTGACACACATCATACACAAGTTTCAAGTTCAGACTGTTTGGGGAGGCCCCCAGGGTCTTCTCAAAGGTTTCACGTGTCCAGTGCATCAGGCACTGGCGGTTGGCCCATGCGTAGTTCGCCGCGCACGCCATCGCCGCAAAATAGGCCTCTCCCTCCGGGGAGGTCAACGGGGCACTCGCGAGCTGTCTGTCCGGCAGACTTATGTTGTACTTCCTGACCGCCTTGCCCATCTCCCGCAGGTAATCGTCGCAGACCTGATAGCCGAAACCTCTCGAACCTGAGTGAATGAGGACGGCGATCATGCCGCCGGCAAGTCCGAAAGCGGCGGCAGCACGCTCGTCATAGAGTTCCTCTACGACATCGACTTCAAGGAAGTGGTTTCCCGAACCGAGCGTTCCGAGTTGAGGTCTGCCCCTTAAGATCGCACGCTCACTGACTGCGGCAGGATCTGCTCCCGCCATTGCGCCGCCTTCCTCAGTGCACTCCAGATCCTCTGCGTCACCATAGCCGTTCTTTACCGCCCAGCCGGCTCCATCGACGAGGACCCGCCGCTCCTCTTTAGCTGAGAGCTTTATTGTACCGGTCGATCCGACACCACAAGGAATGTTGTTGAACAGATTCCCGGCAAGTTCCCTCAGTCTGGGTTCGACTTCCCCGAGGCTGAGATCCGTTCTCAAGAGCCTGCAACCGCAGTTTATGTCGTAGCCGACGCCACCGGGGGAGATGACACCTGTCTTAAGATCGGTGGCGGCTACCCCGCCTATCGGAAAACCGTATCCCCAGTGCATATCAGGCATTGCCAGGGAGTAATCGATAATCCCGGGAAGGTGGGCCACATTCGCGACCTGCTTCGGACTTTGATCCATCCGGATGTCTTTGAGAAGATGTTCGTCGGAGTAGATTATCCCGGGGACCCGCATGGAGCCCGTCCTGGGGATACGCCACCTGTAGTCGTCGATCTTTTCAAGTCCCAAGTGATCCGTCATAGCCAGCACCGTCAGATGTCGAAAATCACCCTGGCCCGCCATTTCCCGTCCGCTTGTCCGACCGACAGGCCGTGATACGTTGCCGCCTTGATCTCAAGGTGGCCACTATGCTTTCGCTGATCAAAGGTCTCACCCAACCCAACGGCCGAGAGGGATGTGGCACCAAGGACCATATCCGAGAAGTCCGAAAACATAGTGCCTTCCACCGAGTAAACATAAAGAAGCTCATTAAGCCAGGCAACCAGAAGTTCGTTCAGGTTCTCGCCCGAGACGCTGATTCGTCTTGTCTGATTTCGCCCGATGGACTCGATCCCGAACATCATGTCGAACATCGCAAGGCCACACCGGGTAAAGACACCTTCCCCGTCCGGGGCTTCGACCTCTATACCAATGTCGGCGGTGTGTTCAATGGTCTTGTAAAAGGAGTCAGAGCTCACTGGTTGCTCCGCTTTTCAAATCAGGCGGTAAGTGTGTAGCCGGGACTACTTGGACCGGGACTTACGCTTCTTGGTTGCCTTTACCCGCTTTGGCTCGTCTTCTTCCGCCTCGTACTCGATCTTGCCTGCCACGAGCTCGGCAAGTGCTACGTCAACCGGCCGGTACATACCGGTCTTGACAAGGGGCTTGAGACCCAGATTGAGCTGGCGGGCTCTTCGGGCAGCCGCAACGACCACCTCGTAGGCGTTGGGGAAAAAGGTTGGCAGTTCATTCAGTGGAACCTGATCTTCGACTGCCATATCGGGGTCTATGTCGGCGGTCGGTATCTGCGGTTCGACCTCTTCAGCCGGCTTCTTCTTTTTGGTTCTTTTCTTGGCCATAGCGTATCCAGTCTTACCTCGTTACGCCGCACCTGCAACTCTAATCTGACACTGTTCCCGCTCCGAGTCAACAAGGCGCTTCGCCACATCCGCGTTTTTAGGGTACTCGACGCCTCTGTCGAGGATGTTTCGTTCTATTCTCCTGATGCAGAACTTCTCGACGATCTCACGCTCTGCAGCAGCGGTGTCAAAACTCTTGCAGGAGAAAACGTCAATCGACACACAACATTCATCGGGAAAGGTATGGATGCTCACATGACTTTCGGCGATGAGGACGAATCCGGAGAGGCCCAGACCGTTCTCTTCTGTCCCGCCATACCTGGAAACGTGAGGACTCATCAGTTTCGTCATCCCGATGTTCTCCGGAAACTCGTCCAGGAACTCCCGGACGAAATTCTCGCTCCCGAGCCTTACCGGATCGCATCCATAGCCATCCAGCATAAGGTGCAGACCGAATGTTTCGCCCATCTCCGGACCACCCCCTTAAGGTTACGAGGAACGGCCGGCACCCGTTCCCGCAGTCGAACTTGCTTAGCCGGGGGCTCTTAAACACCCCCGGCGCATTCTGTCTTGCCAGAGATTCACATCATCTCCAACTCGGACCCTGCGAAAGGGACCTAGTACATGCCCTCGCCGTAGCCTCCCCCACCGGGTGGCATCGGCGGAGCCTTTTCCTTCTCAGGAATCTCAGTGATCAGGGCCTCGGTCGTCAGCATCAGAGCCGCGATCGATGCCGCGTTCTGTAGAGCTGTCCGTGTGACCTTCATGGGATCAATGATGCCCTTCTTGAGCATATTGACGTATTCGAGAGTCGAGGCATCATAGCCGGCATACTTGTCGGTCTTGCCTCTCTTCTTGATCTCTTCGACAATGATCGAGCCCTCAAGCCCGGCATTCCGGACAATCTGTCTGGCAGGCTCCTCAAGCGAGCGCTTGACGATACTGACTCCGATTGCCTCGTCGCCGGGAAGCTTGAGCTTCTCAAGAGCGGGAAGCGATCTTATCAGCGCCACTCCGCCACCAGGGACGATGCCCTCTTCAACGGCGGCCTTGGTAGCATGGAGCGCATCCTCGACCATCGCCTTACGGGCCTTCATCTCGACTTCCGTGGCGGCACCGACTCGGACAACGGCGACTCCGCCTGCAAGCTTCGCAAGTCTTTCCTGAAGCTTCTCTTTGTCGTAGTCAGAACTCGTATCATCAATTGCTCTGCGGATCTGCGCTATCCTGCCCTCGATATCCTTCTTAAGGCCCTTGCCGCCGACGATCGTTGTGTTTTCCTTGTCGATCATCACCCGCTTGCAAGAGCCAAGATCATCAAGTCCCACGTTCTCGAGCTTGATCCCGACCTCTTCGGCGATCATGCTGCCACCGGTCAGAGCGGCGATGTCCTCAAGCATTGCCTTACGTCTGTCGCCGTAACCGGGAGCCTTAACAGCAGCGCACTTGAGGACGCCACGCAGTTTGTTTACAACCAGTGTGGCGAGGGCTTCGCCTTCGAGGTCCTCAGCAAGAATCAGAAGCGATCTGCCCGCCCGGGATATCTTCTCCAGAAGCGGGAGCAGGTCCTTCATCACACTGATTTTCTTTTCGTGAATCAGGATGTAGGGGTCTTCGAGTTCCGCACTCATTCCCTCGGGATCCGTGATGAAGTAGGGTGAGAGGTATCCCCTGTCAAACTGCATACCTTCCACCACGTCCAAAGTTGTCTCCATACCCTTGGCTTCATCAACCGTGATAACGCCCTCTCTTCCGACTTTGTCCATCGCGTCCGCCAGAAGAGTGCCGATGGTCTCATCCCCATGAGCCGAGATCGCACCGACCTGCGCTATCTCCTTGGCACTACGAACCGGTTTCGAGATCTTCTTGATCTCGCCCACCACGACCTCCACAGCCTTGTCTATGCCGCGTCTGAGCTCTACCGGGTTCGCACCCGCAACAACGTTCTTAAGCCCCTCCCTGAGAATCGTCTGGGCAAGTATGGTGGCGGTGGTCGTTCCGTCTCCGGCTATGTCGCTGGTCTTGGTCGCAACCTCCTTGACCATCTGAGCGCCCATGTTCTCATAGGGATCCTCAAGGTCGATCTCCTTGGCAATGGTCACACCGTCGTTGGTCACCGTGGGAGCGCCCCACTTCTTCTCGAGCACCACGGTCCTTCCTCTAGGACCGAGAGTGACCCTGACGGCTTCCGCCAGTTTGTCCACGCCCCTCTCAAGAGCGCGTCTGGCCTCTTCATCGAATCGAAGCTGCTTGGCAGCCATGTACCTCACCTCCGCCTTTCAGTAGTGTTCGCCTGACTAAAGGTTTATCCAACTATTGCGAGGATGTCCTCTTCGCGCAGTATCAGGTACTCCTCCGACCCGACACTGATTTCCGTCCCTGAGTACTTGCCGAATAAGACCTTGTTACCCTTTTTGACATCGGGCGGAATCCTCTTTCCGTCTTCAGTCATCCTGCCGGGTCCGACTTCAATGATCTTACCCTGTTGAGGCTTTTCCTTCGCAGTATCCGGAACGATAATTCCACCTTTGGTCTGATGCTCCTCGTCGAGGCGCTTTACAAGCACTCTGTCTCCGAGAGGCTTAACACCTGTCTTCTTGGCCGGCATGTTCTAACCTCCTTCCCATGGGTTTGCATCCCAACCAGACTACAGCAAGGACTCAATCCCTCACAAGATCCCCCCTTTCACTCCTTGTATCTGGCGTAATCGGATGAATGCGTGATTATATCCGACAGACTTCAAATGTCAACCAGCTTTGTAACACGAGAACCCTGGATCAAATCAACCTTGGGGCCTCTACTCCCGTACCCGGTGCGTCCAAGATATGGACGCAGGAGATTCTAAAGGATAAAACTGCAGTTTTCAAGTGGGAAAATCAAGTGAAATCACATTTCTTTGCTCCCGGCTCCCGGATTGCAGAATGCAAAGATGCCAGTGCATTCTGCTATGGGTCCGGGCGGCCGCCGAACAGCACAGAACCGCAACCTCAGACTATCTTGTTTTAACTCAATGACTTGCGGCGTGATAGCCTGTCTCGCAGCGGTGGCACATCGGTTGCATTTTCGGAAAGACGGGCCTGAGACAGGGTCCTCCTTACGGTGGATTCCCTGATGGTGGGCAAACCGAAAACTCTGGCAGGATTGGTTTCGGATAGCCGGGTAATCGGCGAGGGCTAAGAAAACCGCAGACCAGAACCTACCTCAGGGAATCCTTTATTTTATCAAATTCAGATATGCGCCGATCAGCGCATCTCCCCACAGCAGGCAGACGATTCCCGCAGGCGAAAGGAATACACCGAAAGGGACGCTCGTCTTCATGCCCTCGGATGACCGGTGAATCAGGAAGAGTCCGATGATTCCTCCGGCCACGGAACCAACGAAGATCGTAAGCAGCGCGAGCTTGTAGCCGAGAAACGCGCCAACCATCGCCATCAATTTCACGTCTCCACCCCCCATACCCTCGATCCGTCTCACAAGCTTGTATAAGACCGCGACCCCGAAAAGCGTCCCACCCCCGGCCACGATGCCGAGCAGCGACCTGACCAGGGCTTTGTCAACGGGCCCCGTCTTAAGAAGCGTCACCGAGAACACAAGACCCAGCACTATCCCGGGGAGCGTGAGTTTGTCAGGTATGATACGGAGGTCGGCGTCAATCCCCGCACATACTGTGAGGAGCGCCGCCAGCACCATATAGGCGACAGCCTGTCCGGGGGGAAATGAATACCATATCAGTGCGAAGCTCGCCCCGGTCGATGCCTCGATGACCGGATAGATCCACGGTATGCCCCACCCACACCGCCTGCATCTACCTCTAAGCGCCAGGTAGCTCAGGATCGGCACATTATCGTACCACGCGATGCGCCGGCCGCATTCAGGGCACATCGACCGCCCGGAAACCATCCCGGCTTTCCTGGGGAGTCTGTACCTGACAACATTGAGAAAACTGCCTACGACGCAACCGAACACGAGGACGAAGACAATCTGAACGCCGCTGCTCATGGGTTAGAAGAGCTCCCTCTGAGTCGACTCCTCATCAACCGGCCTGGGGGAGTCAAGAAACTCCTTCAGGGACCTGAAGTCCTGCCGGACCTCCTCGTAGAGATCGCCCCTGTGCAATGCGGCGGCAGGATGAAACATGGGGAAGACATACAGGGCCCCGACCTTGACCGGTTTTCGTCGAAGCTTCGTTATTCCCTCGCGCCTGCCGGTGAGCGTTCTGGTGGCGAAGTTCCCGAGCGTGCATACGGTGTCGGGTTCCATTATCTCAAGCTGCTGCATCAGGAAAGGCTTGCACGTGTCCACCTCAAGCGCTGTCGGGTCGCGGTTCTCGGGAGGTCTGCACTTGAGAACATTGGCGATATAGACGTCATCCCTGGGTACACCCAGTATTTCTTTCAAGAGCTCGTCCAGGAACTTGCCTGCGGAGCCGACGAACGGTTCCGCCTGGAGATCCTCATGGTAGCCCGGCGCTTCACCCACGAAGACCATCCGCGCGTCGGGGGAGCCCGATCCGAAGACTATGTTTGTTCGACCCTCCCAGAGACCGCACCTCTGGCAACCCTCGAGGGACTCAGAAAGACTTAGGAGTTTCGCCTCTTTGCCGGACAAGATCAATCACCTATGACCTTAACGATCAGGGTTCTCCGTCTCGGTCCGTCCCGCTCAGCTAGAAGAATCGACTGCCAGGTTCCCAGTGAGAGCTTTCCACTTCCCACGGGGACCGTCAGCGAAGCTGAGAGCAGGACCGACTGGATGTGGCTTGCAGCGTTGTTGTCGACACGGTCGTGAAGGTAGGCGCCTGCAGACGGCACAAGACCACACAGTACTGATTCCATATCATCCAGGAGACCACCCTCACGTTCGTTTATGAGAAGTCCCGTAGTTGTATGTGTGGCGAATACAAGTACCATACCCTCCTTGATGCCTGAACCGGAGACAACCTGTTCGACCTTGGAGGTAATGTCTACGAGCTGCTTGTTCTTACGTGTTGAGACTTCTATGTTGCTTGTGTGTACCACCCTAGTACCCGGGCCTACCTAAAAGAAAAGCAGAATATGACTTGTCGCCATATTCTGCTCTCTTTTACAGAGCAAACAATCACACCATGCTCTTGAAATCTTTTCCGGGGCGGAATTTCACCGACCTGCTCGGTTTGATTTTGATGGGCGCACCTGTCTGAGGGTTCCGACCCATTCTACCCTTCCGAGAAACCACGGTGAAGCTGCCAAACCCGACAAGCTGAACGCCACCTCTTTTCACATGCTTCTTAATTCCGGTGAGAGTCGCGTTGACAGCCTGTTCAGCACCCCTCTTCGTCATCTTCGTTTGCTTGGCAACGTATTCTACCAGTTCCGCCTTGTTCATGAAATCACCTCGCTTTCACCTGTCTGTTTTGGCCCACGCTACCATCAATACTGCCATTTGTCAACAGTTTTCTGCATAAATCTGCAAATCTCACTCTAAATCAGATGCCGAGGCTAAAGGCTGCCCAGACAGACTCACTCACCCCGTCACCGATGTTCCTGATACCGTGGGGCTTGTTACCGTTGAAATGGACCGTATCACCTTCACTAAGTACGAATATCTCATCACCCACCTTGAGCTCGATCTTACCGCTGACGACCCACCCGCACTCATCGCCTTCATGGCAGTGTATTCTGGCGAAGTCCTTGCTATTCTCCGTTGGCTCGGCGATCAGCTTGTAGAAATGCAGTCTTCCACCCGGAATACCGTTTGTCATCGTCTTGAGGGCAAGCCTGGGGTCTTCGCTGATCAGCATCGTCGACCCGTCCCCCGAGAGCCGGCATACATCCGGCAGTTCCACCTCTTCGAGAAAGAAGCTCGTGCTCTTCTCCAGTGCATTCGCGACCTTACTCAGTGCATTAACAGTAGGCCAGGTGATCCCACGCTCGATCTGGGAGATGTGCGTGGCCGAAACACCCGAACGGTGTTCGACCTCTTTTAGCGTGAGGGTACGCTTAACTCGCTCTTCCCTGAGTCTTCGACCAAGCTCTGTCTTAGTTGGCATGGCGACCTCCTTGCTTGCCAGCCGTGCCTCTAGTTTGTGTGCATGCAAGAAGCTCTGCACAGCCGGCCGGAGAACAATCGCAGGACGGAACACTATCCAACCTAGAAACCTGCAACTTTCTCCTTCAGCTCACGTGACACTTTAAAGACCGGCACCTTTCGTTCTGCGAGTGGTACGATCTCACCCGTCCTCGGGTTTCTCGCAGCACGCGGCTTTCTAACTGCAACCTTAAAAGTGCCGAACCCTCTGATTTCGATGTGCTTACCCTCTTTGAGGGCACCCTTGACTGCGGCTATGAAATGCGCAACAACCTCCGCAGTTTCCTTCCTGGTCAAACCTGTTCTAGCGGCGATCTCTTCAACAATGTCAGCCTTTGTCACAGGTCCTCCCTGTTCGGCACCAAGCTCCAGCCATCCAACCAACCAAGCTACCCCAGATGCCGTGGGCGTGTCAAGCAAAAACACGCATCTGAGGCGTCAAATGAGCATCTTTCGCTTTCTGACCAACCACTCGATGCCGAGAATGGCGGCGAGCACCAGGAAGCAAGCAAGCGTCAGCCTGAGTCTGAGGTCCTTATAACTCCTCGCGATCGTGCTTCCGGGGTTGAGTTCTTCTGCAAGCCTGGCCGAGTCCTGGACCCGGTAAGCCGTCCCACCGGTGGCAGCAGCGATTTGTTCAAGGGCCAGATTGTCGCCGTCTACGTCGAAGTCCTCAAGCCCCCTCTCGTCCACACTGAACTCCAGCCTCCCCTCCGCATAGACCTCGCCGGTGACCCTCGCTGTGACCGCGGCTATATACCGGGACGGCGGCAGGAAGTCGACTCTGGCGGCGTGGCTCCCCTCTGCCCGATCACCCATGGCAAACTCATGTTTAATCTCCCCCGAGACTGCATCGCGGATTTCACCCTCGACGCTTGCCCCGCTTACGGGTTTCAGGTTCTCATCCGTCACCCTTGCAGATATCTCGGCGGGTTCTCCCCAGAGATACGTGTCCTTTGAAGCCGAAAGCGCCAGCCGCTTGATCTCATCCCTCTCAGTAAGCCAACCTATCGAATTGAGAAGAAGTTCGCTGAAAGCCGACGTCTCGACCCCGAATCCTTTCGGTACAAAGTCCCAACGCCAGAGATCGAATGGCGAAAACGCGACCACCCTTCCCACCCCATACCTCATCACCGTAACGAGCGGCATCACTTTGTCCCCACTCACACCCGAGAGCAGGACCGTTGCTTCATCACGGGGACCCTGAACCGAACCGTCAACCGGAACCGGTGGCAGGCTCGACCAACCGTAACTCCCCGTTTTCACCTTCATGATTTCGTGATCACCACCAACCTCTACATCCCGTGGGGTATACATGAGATCCGCGCCCCGGGAGGATGACGAGATCACGAATGGACTGGCATCCTCCCACGCCCTCGCAGATGGATCGACCGAGACAAGAAGCAGGCCGCCTCCGTCCCTCACGAACTGTATGAGATCGTCTCCCCGGGAGCCCAGCGTCGCGCCCCGGAACACGACCACCACATCAAGGTCTTCAATCACCCGCGATAGATCGCTGACCACCCCTTCCATCCGCACCCTGGGTTCGTCCGGCGCTGTGAACACGATCGATGCATCAATATTGGGATCAGCATCCAGACTCCTTCTGGCAAATGCGAAATCCCATGTGGGATGCTGTGCGACGAGACAGACCCTGATCTTGCCTTTTATCACCTTGAGCGAGAAGGCCATGGTGTTGTTGGCGACCACCTCTTCACCTTCTAATGGAGCCAGTGTAACTCTGAATCTGTGAAGCCCGATCTCACCCGCTTCGATATCTGCAGCGATCCTGGTCCTCGCACCCGTTCCCGGTATCACGACCTGTTTGGTAAGAATGGTCCCGGCTGAATCGCTTATCGTGACTTCGGTCTCAACGGCTCCTGAGTGTCTTCCGGTGAGGTGCAACCATACGGGGACAACGCTGTTGGCATAGGCGGCCCCACTGGTCTCGATGCGGTCAACCGATATGTCCGGGATAGTCTCGTCTCCTGCGAGGGAGATTGTATGTACCGGTATCCTCAAGGACGAGCTGTAGTGCAGGGCGTCCTCGCCGAAGTTGATACCCCCGTCGCTCAGGAGCACGAATGCTGCAGGTCTGGTGTCCATCCCATCGATGGCCGATCTCAACCCCGCGGCCAAATCCGTCCGTGAACCCCGCGCATCCACATTCTCGATCTCCGCAGCGGGTATCTCACCCGCTACGTCTGAGAACGTGAAGAACCGTACGTCGGCCTTTGCCTTGAGACGGTCGACCAGGGTGTCGATCACGATGCGTTTGGCCCGGTCGAGTTTCGCTTCACTTTCGGGAAAGGCCATACTTCTTGAGTCATCCAGCATCACCGCGATAACCGGTTCGCGCCGGCTGGTCTTCGTCAGACGGAGTACCGGGTCGGTCACCAGGAGGATGATAATCAGCACGGCAAGCAACCGGAGCGCCCCCAGGGCCAGCCGAATCCACCGGGGCAGGGTAGGCGTGGTTGTCCGGTAAAGGACGAAAGCCAGGACGATGGCAACAACAATCGATATGATTATCGCGACTACATCCCGTGCACCTGCGTCGATCAAAGCAGTGAGACTCCTATTCTAAATCCACCTGTATGCCAGTGAGGTCGGCCGGTTCTCCTGTTTGTTTGTAAAAGGACAGTTGTGCCTCCTGGCCCGGGCCTTCCTCCACAATCATGTCGATGATGGCGGGACAGAGGTACTCGTCGTCACAACCTCCGAAGTACCACTGCTCGCCCGCTGAGAGCACCGGCCTTATCTGTCCCTCCGAATAGCCGTCGTGCCCGAGCATTGTGACTATCGCATTCCACCGGTCTCCCCCTGCGACTGCGTCCCTGGGAAAAGATATGAAAATCGATGAGCTCGCCTCGTCCGGGTAGGACTTGACCACAACATCTTCAAGCCTCGCACCCGTCATATCATACATCGCTACGGTATCCATGCATGCACGTATGAAGTATTCCCAGGCATGCTGAGGTACGGTTCTGGCTCTGCGCCCCTTGAAGAGCTCTCTCCGGCCCGAACCGGCCACACCGTCGGTGTCCAGGTAAATGTCTATCGCCTGGAGTGAGTATCCCGTGATCCCGCCCCACGGTGAGTCAAGCCCGCCACTGACACCCACCCTGAAAATCACATTGGCCTCGCCGTCGAGCATGATCTCAAGCGCGGTGACGTCGAAAGCACCGGGAACAAAGACGGCATCCGTGGGGTATGTATAAGTCCCGGGGCCGTGATCGTCACCGGCCGGGTCAGACAGGGACTTGAGCACAGCATGTCCCCCCGACGGAGGCACGCGGAGCGCTACTGATCCGGCATCGGGAATCACATCCCGGCCACCATCTGTATTGCTTGCAAGGACACCCAGCCTCAGATCATCACCCGTGGAGGTCCCGAGCCAGGCGAGCGGGATACCTATTTCCAGAAAGTCGTCCGCCGCCATTGTCTCCGTTATGAACTCCGGCTCCTCGCTGATCCATCCCCCCTCGCCGTCCGCAATGTATGCCTGCCCGGGGCCCGTCGTGAGGTGGAAACCCAGATCAAGTCGTGTCGCTATCGGGAAACCGAATGAGTGCCGTTCATGCAGGGCCCTACCGCCGACATAGGCGTTTCCGGCCATACCTTCAGGGCCCGAGAAGCAGATTTGCATGGTATAGACAGGCGGCCCCATTTCGGCCACCGCCATGTCAAAGTCCGCGCGGAGCCACAGATGGTTTTCACCAAAGCCATAGTAAAGACCCTTGATGAGATCGCCCCCGGCCTGCTGCATGGCCCCACCCTCAACGTCATCGATAAAACCCGCCATGTCCCATTCATCAGGCCGCGTAAGAACACCATCCAGACCGGGCCGGACCGCCCCCGTTATCACCCGGGAAGGTTCAACACCCGCACCCTCGACGATCGGCAGATCAAGGTAGTCCGGGGGGTGCTCGCCTGCGAGCGTGTATATCCTCCGGAGCGTACCCCGGAAAGCGTTGTCAAAGACGTCGTCATTACCCGAACTCTGGTCGAGCCCGTACCACCAGAACCAATCGCTGCCCTCGGCGATATACATTTCATTCATCACGGCTTCAAGCTCGTCGGCGCTGAGTTCTCCGCGTTTGAGCTCGATCAATTCCCGTGCTGTGACGAGGTGGTTCCAGGCCTCGTTTTCCTCGTCCTCACCGATCCAGGTATCGAAATTGTGGGCAATCCATGAACCCGGTGCAAGACGCGGAAGTACGCTCTCGGGCGGTGACATCTCCAGGAACTCCGATATCGTAACCGGAACCAGCCACGAAGCCTCACTCACCTGAGAATAGAATGAGTGAAAGAAGTCCTTGCCGTCCCGCTCAAAGTGCTCCCACGCGTTCTCCCCGTCAAGGATGATCGGGACGACGTAGTCACCGTCGTAAGCCTGCAGACCTGTGTGGACAATATAGAGTTTCTCTATCATGTCATTTGCGGCGGCAACGCCGTTCATCTTCGAATACCTGAAGCCTATGTCATCGGAGAGTACATGATCCCGGAAGATCATTGCTACCCTGGCATCTTCTTCACCGGCATAGTGCATCCTGTATTTGTCCAGCGGTGAGAGACTACGCGTACCCAGAGATTGCGCAAGAACCTCTTCATCGGTCGCCAGCCACGAGATACCGGCTCCGGAGACAAGCGGCAGTATCGCCTCCGATACCGAACCTTCGGCCGGCCACATCCCGTTGGGCGGTCGTCCGAAGAGATCGGTGTGAAAGTCCCGGGCCATCACGATCTGCGCTTTCGCATCCTCAGGGTACGCAAATCGCTTGCTGGGCAGATCAACCGTGGAATTCGCCTCACGCGCAATATAGGTATCACACAGGAGAGGGAGAATCGGGTGATAGAACGGACACGTGACCACCTCCAGCTGGCCCGTGTCCTGGTAATGCTTGTGGATGGGGATCACGCTCTTAAGTATCTTTATCTGGGCTTCAATTATCCCCGCCTTGTCCTCTTCAGTGAAATCGCTTCCCTTGGCTATAAAGTGACTCACATCAACAGTCTCACCACCGGGCAGAGCAACGGGCCCTTCCTTGAAGTCGGGATCGAACTCGGCGAGATTAAACCAGGCCTGGAGATCCCTCCAATCCCGGTCGGTGAAATCCGGAAGACTTGCCGCCAGCTCCTCCTTGCTGTCACCGCGTTTCTTCTCGGCGAGCTCTTTAAACCGCGGATAGATATCGAGCATCGTCTCCCACGGCATTCTGAAGAAATTCTTGAGGATCATCAACTTCTCAGCCTCGGTCAGATCGGCGGGAGGCGTTAACGTAAGCCGCACCCACATGTCGCAGCCCGGCATTTCACCACTTGCACCGGCGGAGATGTACCTGTCATAACCCTCTATCACCTCTATTAGCTGGGATAAGAGGACCGGTGTGAGATTGACCGTGAATTTCATCTGCGGGTAGTCCCCGAGGATTGAGACCATGTCGTAATAGTCCTTTATCCCATGGACTCTCACCCAGGGTTCGAGGTACTCGCCGGTTACAGGGTCTTTGAGATATCGGGGCTGGTGCTGATGCCAGAGTATCGCGAGATGGAGCGGCTTGGCCTCGCCAGGGAGCATCGCTACAACGGGATCTGGCACGGGCCCTGGAATACTCCCCGGTGTGGCCACCGAGCCATCGTCAAGCACCGTCACCACCGAATTTCTCCCGCCGTAGGGGTCCGGTACCCAGTCGGGATTGCCTACGTCTTCCTTCCACGTTGAACCGTCGATCACAAACTTGTACTCATAGCGACCCGGCTGGATGGCAACAGTGATCGTCCACATGCCGTCACCGGCCTCGACCATCGCATGACTGGTCTCAGACCACCCATTGAAGCCGCCTGCAAGAAACACCTGACCCGCGGCCGGCTCGTGAATACTGAAGACCACCCCGTCGGGGCTCGTCTCCGGTCCCTGCCCCGCTCCGGTGCACACCACAGGGGCGAGCAAGAGTGATACAAGAATACCTGCAATCTGGCTTCGCATTGCGCATCTACTCCTTGAAACTTGCTTTGAGCGCCTCCTCATCGGCGAGAACGACACCGACCTTCTCGCATGCGGACTTCATGGCGGCCAGGACCGGTTTCTTACCGTCAAGGGCCGCCTGCATCTCGGGATTGACGTCGTTTTCAATCTCGGGGTAGCCGCCTATCTGCGGTCTCGGCTTCGCGTACTTCATCTGCTCCATGAAGACCCCTAAATAGGGATGACTGTCGAAGTCTATGAGCTCGTCCGCCAGCACATTGACGGGAATCTGACCGAGTTCATTGGCCCACTTCGCCTGTGATTCCCTGGAGGCGATGAACATGAGGAACTTCGTGGCTTCACGCGGGTGCTCGGATGTGCTGAAAACAACAAGATTGTTGCCGCCAACATTGGTCGCATGCCCGGCGGGACCGCTCGGTATCAATGCGACACCGAAGTCTATACCCGCCTGCTGGAGACCTTTCACGGCCCAGGGCCCGTTGAAGATCATGGCATACTTGCCGTTCTGGAAGCCCATGTCATCCCGGATACCACCGCTTCGCCACGCGCCGCCCTCGACCCCGTGCTTTGCGTAAAGATCGACCTTGAACTGGAACCCGGCTACCGCACCCTCATCTGCAAGCGCACAGCGCGACATGTCGGGAGTGAGGATATCTCCGCCGAAGGAGTATATGAACGGCAGGGACCACCAGAGGGAATTCCGCATACCGAAGCCGAACACACCCTTGTCCCGGTCCGTTATGGTCTTCGCATACTCGACGAATTCTTCCCAGGTCTCAGGAGGCGTCTCGGGATCGAGTCCCGCTGCCTTGAAGAGATCGACATTGAAGAAAAGACACAACCCGTTCACCTGATCGGGCATCCCGTAGGTCTTCCCATCCAGAACGCAGGAACTCAGGGCTACCGGTCTGATCTCATCCTTGATGCTCTCGACACCGTACTCATCGAGGGGGTGCAGCGCACCTCTCACCGCGATCTTGGGAAGAAACCCTACATCGACCCGGGCAACATCGGGCGCCGTCTGGGTGGCAAGCGAGGTGAGGATCTTTGGCTCCAGTCCGTCAAACGGTATGTTGACAGCTTCGATCGTGATTCCGGAATTGACCTCGTGAAACCGATCCACCAATTCCAGAAAAACGGCACGCTCCTCGGAGTTGTAGGTCTCCCACACCGTAATCACCACTCCCTCTTTGACGGCTTCCTTTGCACATGTACAGGCCAGAAGGGCTGTGACACAAACAGCAAGCACCAGGTATCTCATGACTCTTCCTCCTTGTCCGTCATTCCTTTATCGCGCCCTTCGTAACTCCCTCTATGAAGTAACGCTGGGCGAAAACGAATATCACTGAGATCGGAACTATCGAGACAGCGGACGCAGCCATCTTGAGCGCATAGAGCTGTTCGTGCTGCTGTTTGAACATAGATAGTCCCACAGGAACAGTATAAAGACTTTCCTTGTTGGTCACAATCAGCTGCCAGAGGAAATTGCTCCAGTGGAACTGAAAGGTGAGCAGAAAGAGCGTTGCCACAACGGGGAGCGCGAGCGGAACAACTATTCTTCCGTAAACCTGAAAATCGTTCGCGCCGTCTATCCTTGCGGCGTCAATAAGGCTCTTGGGGATCGTGGTCATATACTGTCTCAAGAGAAACAGCCCGAAGACATTGGCAAGATGGGGTACGATCATCGCCCTGTAGGTGTTCATCCATCCAAGCCTGTTTATTATCGCAAACTGCGGCACAACATACATCAGACCCGGGACCATCATCGATGCGATGATGACCGCGAAGACCTTCTCCTTGAGGATGAAGTTCTTAAACGCAAAGGCGTAGGCTGCAAGCGATGCAAACAGCGTTGCAAACAGTGCGGAGGATACGGCGACGATCGAACTGTTGAGGAAGTACCTTACGAAACCGAATTCGGTGAACACGCGCTTCAAGTTCTCGAGTGTCGGCTGCTTTGGAAAGAATTCTGGGTCAAACTCGGTACCCGGCTGCTTCAAAGCGGTCATGATCATCCAGGCAAACGGGAATAGCACCACAATTGCGGCGGCCGAGAGCACAACATACAGCACGGCGGTTCTTGCCCATCTCCCGGGTTGCACCGGCCGTTTCGTTTTCTCACTACCGGTCATTGCCACCTCAGTAATCGGTCTTGGGCCGCAGGAGCCGCAGATTGATGAGCGACACCGTAACCGCTATTGCAAGCAGGATGTATGACATCGCGGCGGCGTACCCCAGTTTGAGCCTCACATAGAAAGTGTCGAAGAGATAGTAACCCGTCACCCACGTGGCCCCGTATGCCCGCTCGCCGACATTGACACTCGGACCACCCGTCGTCATGGCGAACACTTCAACAAAGGCATTCAGTGCTGCGACGACACCCACGATCACCATGAAGAGCGTTACAGGCCGGAGGAGTGGGATCGTGATCCTCGTGAGTTTCTGCCACCAGCTCGCTCCATCGACTTCCGCCGCCTCATAGACTGAGTCAGGTATGTTCTGAAGAGCGGCGAGATAGAGAATCATCCCGAAGCCCGCCCCTTTAAGCACGTTTACGATCACAACGGCGGGCATTGCCGTCGCGGGTCTGCCCAGAAACCCCTGCTCCGAAAAATAGGTGATACCCACCGTCTCGAAGATCCTGGTCAGAACTCCGAAGTGCGGGCTGTAGATAAAGGTCCACACTATACCGACAACAAACAGATCGAGAACGTAGGGAAGAAAGAACGCGGTTCTGAAGAGTCTGCTGAGTCTGAGTTTGTTGTTAAGAAGTACGGCCAGGAGGAGCGACGTGCCTATACCGAGGGGCACTATCAGGGCCGCATAGTAAAGCGTCATCAGGAGCGACCACCCGAAGAGACCATCCTTAAACAGCGCGATAAAGTTCTGAAAACCCACAAAGGTGAGGTTGTCAAAGACATTAACGAGGGCCGTTACCTTGTTGAGGCTCAGGTAGAACGAATAGAAGAGCGGCCAGGCCAGGAACACGCCGAAAATCACGATAAAGGGAGAAAGGAATACTAGGGCGGAGACGTTCTCTGCGAGGGCAGACCTCTTCATCGGCCTACTCGACGGTGATCACAGAATTGACGCCTCCGTAGGGGTCCGACACCGTATCCTCGTTGTCGGGATCCTCCACCCAGGTGCCGTCCACTACGAACTTGTATTCGTACGTGCCCGGCTTGAGCATGATCTTGATGCGCCAGATACCCTCGTCGTCCTTCTCCAACTTGTTGGCAGTGGGTGACCACTCGTTGAAAGCCCCTCCAAGGAAGACCTCGGTGGCGGCCGGATCGCTGTACGTGAATTCGATTTCCTGTTCCGCTGCAGTCTCTGTTGGTTTGGCCACGGTCTTTGTCGACGGTGATCCCGACAGTACCGTTCCCGTCACGATCTCGTACTCGTAACCGATCGACTCCGGCACGATTATGAGCGAGTTCGTGAACCCGCCCTCCTCGTCGGTATTGGGATTGCTTGGATCGAGCTCCCAACGCACGCCGTTATCTATCACGAACTTGTACTGGTATCTTCCCGGAGCAAGCGGCATCACGATCTCCCATATCCCGTCGCCGTCGTCATCGCCCATAGGATCTATCGTCGGATCGTAACGGCCTCCACCCTCCGTGCCACCCCAGTTGTTGAAATTACCTGCCAGGGTGACCATCCTTGCGGCGGGTGCCTCGTACCTGAAGCGAATTCCACCCTCCACCTCACGAGGTGGAGGAAGCCTGTCCCTTATACCCTTTGAGATAGTCGCGCAGCTAAGGACAAGACAAGCTGCAAGCAGAACCAGTAACCACGAAGCCCTCATACCGTGAAACCCCCGCATCAGAACGAAATCACCCCCATCAGCGTGATTATCTTAAGATCATCAAGTGCCTTCTCTGCATCGATAAGGGTAGCACCCGGTCTCGGCCAGAGATAGCTCGACAGCCACCTCTCCCTGCCGATCTCCCTCCCCTCCACCGGAGTGTCCACGTAGTAGAGTGGATTGAGCCCGTAGCCCAGCCGCATCTCAACACTCGGAATCGGACTCCACACCAGTGCAAGGTGCGGGTTGAAGAAGCTCTCGCTCTTTCCCGCGTTGTCTTCGGTCCAATCGTAGCCGACCCATCTGACGTTATAGTAGATGCCCCATCTTTCATTGAAAGCGAAATCTCCCCTCGCATTGAACTCCCCCCTGTCAAACGCGGAGGGCATTCTGCCGCTCAGGTTGTCCCTGCTGATTCCATAGAGAAGATCGTAACTCAGCCGTTCTCCCAGGAGTTGCCCACCGACCGAGGGGAGAACCATGACCTGCGTGTTCTCGGCATTCTCCATCCCGGGGTCAATATAATCCCAGGTGGATTTCACGATATCGAGCTCGAGCCCCAGGTCCATCCCCATGAACTTCGTAGCGGCATCAACCTCCACGATGTCCACGTCCCGCTCCGGAAGTGGATCGTGTTCGTAAACTATGAACTCATCGATTCCGTTGGCTTTCATGTAGGCTCTGTAATGGCTGCTGTCCTCCAGGACCGCAATCCCATAGAGGTCAATCAGCCTGTTGTCGGGATCTTCAAACGGCAGGGCAAGGTGACTGAAATAGGCTTCGTCTTCGGTCATCCCGTCATAATGCGATTGCTCGAAAGTGAACCGCAGCGCGCGATCGCCGCCTGAGGCATCGAAGCCCACCTTGAACCGGCTTCCGTCTTCGTCACCGATCGGTGCGTCTATCCGTCCATCGACCTTCTGGTCACCCTGTATGCGAACCCTGTTACCAGCATCCCACATGGCTTTGTAAGTTGTCGTTGCGAACTCTGCGAACAGATCCACCCAGCCCGCAGGCGCTATCGCGATATCGCCGCCGATGAGCAGGTCGGATGTGCCCGCTTCAAACCAGGTGCTCTCGTTGTCGTCTGTCTCATCCCTGTAAGCTTCTATGGCCGGGTCGACCTCGTTACCCTCTTCGAAACCAATCCACCAGCCGTTTCTTTGAGACACCAGGGTCGCACCCCACTCGGCGCCGAGAAAACCCCGCTTGGCCCGTAGGGCAAGGATATCGGTCCCAATATTGTCGTATCGAGTCCACGACTTTATCACCTGGTCAGCAGGATCGGTGTACCAGCGTGCTTCACTATTGTAAATGTCATCGTCGTAGGTGTTTGAATAGAGCCCCCGAACGTCGATCCCCTTCAGTCTCAGATCGGCGATCACACCCTGTGTTCCCCGGCCGAAATCGATCTTCTCTTCCCATACCGTCCCGGGAAGATCAACATGGCCAATGACCTCGAGAGGATCATCGAAGCTCAGGATCTCTTCATTGTGGTAGGCCGTCGCATCGAAGAGGCCGCTCTTGAAGGCCAGGCGTCCGGCATACAGGTCGGCAGTCACCTCCCTGATGTCTCCGATACCGCTATCGATCCGGATCGTTACCGAACCCTTGACGTCCGAGCCTATTGTCGGGTTGAAACTGACATACATATCATGTGCGGGTCTTGAGAGCCTCCACCTCACATCGCCGAGCCCATCCCGCCGGGTCGTGTAGGTCCCCCTGAACCACCCGTTTATCTTCACCCTCGCATTCGCGGCCGTGTTGGAGATCGCATCGACGACTCCGGCCTCAACGATATCCCCGTCATTGTTGATCTCAATCCCCGAGTTACCGTAGTCCCCGACGAGCTTCGGGTTGTCGGGATCGGCCATCCAGTCACTGCCGTTAACAACAAACTTGTATTCATGCTTGCCCGGCGGAAGAGGAATGACCGCACTCCATATACCTTCATCATCTTTGACCATCTCGTTCGATCTGGTATCCCAGTTGTTGAATGAACCTGCAACGGAGACTGAATAAGCTGCCGGGTCGTCGTAGGTGAACTCTATACCTTCGGGTACTTTCCTCATCCCCCCGTACAGACAGCCCGCGGCAATGAGGAGGATCGTCACATAGAGTGCGATTCCGGTTTTCATCTCAGTCTCCTCCGTTAGTAGTATAGTTTCAAGAAAGCTTTGAACTGGCGCCGGGTGTTGTCACCGTTGGCGTGATCGATGAACCACTCGGTGTTGGCCAGATCGTTCGACTGACCCCAATCCCCGAATTCGAGGAAGAACTCGGCGCTGTTCCATCCGGTGTACTGTATCTGTGCAAAAACCGATTCCCTGGATTCCGTCCTTTCATCGACGGTAAGAAGCCTGCTGTAGAACTTCCACTGCTCGGTCAGGTTGGCGTTGGCCTCAAATCCGAAGACCCTGACCTGGAAGTCGGTGCCGATATCCTTTATCCGGAACTGGGTCCGGATCTTGACGAGCTTGTTCTCACCGGCGACCTCGAACAGCACGTTGGGATAAGTGCCGTTCTTATCCATGTACCTTTTGTATTCGACCTTCCCGATGAACCCGTGGATGAACTCGACATAGACCTCACCACCGGTCTCTTCGCGAGGTTGGTTTTCGATCGTGAACATGTGCGGCTTGTCACGGAAACGCCAGGCCTTGAGGTTGATCGCTTTCTTCGGGACCCTGTAATCGAGCTGGAGATAGTGGCCATGAAAGTCGTTCTTCCATACGTTGTCTTCCGCCAGACCGATCGTGTAGAAATCAGGATCGAAGTCATAGAGCGACGCGATCATGGTCACCGGACCGTAGCCCACGTCCCTGACCTCGAGTTTCCACCCGTAGGCGTCCTTGTCCCCGATCCAGCCGGACAGGTTCTTTCCACCCTCACCGACAACGGTGATCCTTCCAAACTGCGCAAGCGACTGCGCCATATTGCCCATTGCGACTTCAAAATCCGCAGTGGCGACTTCATCGTAGCTGGTGGCACCACTCGAGTAGTCTTTCCGTCCGTAAGTTGCACCGAGGATCATCCTTTCCGCAAAAAGCGAGCGCTTGAGACGCCCGCCCCGGTAATCGTCGGTGCTGACGGTATCAGCCTTGGCTGACGTGTTACCCACCGGGAAATGCGGGGTCTCGAAGGCCGGGTACGCGGTCGACTTGTCGCTGTAGAAAGCTGTCCCCGTAAGCCCCCATGTATCCCAAAAATCGATTCGTATGCCCTGGGCCTTGGGGCCGAAGTCATCGTCCTTTATGATATCGTTGTTTACTACCCTCAAGAGCGGCTCATTGAGCCAGAACCGGTCCTGGCCTGTGAAGAGAAGCGTCTCGGTCCGCTTGCCGCGGTACCTGAGATGGCCTTCCTTGAGGAAGAAGAAGTTTTCCCATCTCGCGCCCTCCCACTTATTCGAGAGACCCTGGAACTTAAGATAACCTTCGGTGTCGGGCCACGGTGTAGACTTGACACGGAGCTCGCCGAGGAACTGCGGGTTGTCAAAACGCCAGACCCGGCTCTCACCGCTGAGCTGCAGGTAGGCCTCGGTATAACCCTCAAGCGTGGTTGCACCGAGCGCAGTACTCTGCCACGCCAGTAGAACCAGCAATCCGGCCGCAAGAGCTGGCGCGAGCAACCTGGTCCATCCGGTTGTCATGTCATTACCCGTCATCGTGGAATCCTCAAGACCTGGTCCGGGTAAATCAAGTCCGGATCCTTTATCTGGTCTCTGTTGGCTTCGTATATCCTCGGCCACTCAAGCGGATTGTTGTAGATCTGCTCGTACCCTGAGATCCACCAGAGGCATTCACCCTTCCTCACCGTCCAGGTCGAGGGCAGTCTCATGGCTTCTTCGAGCTCACGTTCCAGCCTCACTGTTTCATCACCGAGTTCGAGCAGCTCGGTATCAATCCGGGTGATCTTAGCCTTAAGATCAGCTGCAATACGGCTTTCCTCTTCAAGCCGGGTCTGCGACAGTTCGAGCGCAGCGACCGCCTCATCATACTTCCGGGCGAGGACTTCACACTCATCCGGAGCAGGTGGAGGTTTGACCACCGGCGCCGGCTTCGGCTTGGCCTCGCGCTCTCGCTTTGGCATGAGCAGGCCGTCAAGCGACACCGATAACCTGTATTTGTTACCGGGGCGTCTACCCGAAAGCAGTGCCGCATCGACTGTGAGTTTGGATATCCTTAAGCCCACTCCCGCGGCCGCACGATTTCTGTTAAGCCCGGTCCTCAGGGCGAAAGCATCAAAGAACCAGATCTCGGTACCGAGATAATAGCTCAGTTTGTCCTCGTAGTAGTCCGGGACATCCCTTGCCCTGCGTACCTCACCGGTTATCAGCATGGCATCCCTGAATGTGTATGAACCGCCCACCCGGAATTCCGAGAAGATGGGATCGCCATCCTCGGTCGTACTGATCAGGTTTATCTCCGGCTCCCCCATGTTCCGCATCACACAGCCGAGTGACCACCTGGGTGCCCGGTAAAGAAAGCCCACGTCGAAAGCGTGGCCTGTTCCCGGGCCGTTGAAGTTGGGATCGTTGTAATAATCGTAGCCGGGAGCGGATACCCTGTAGATACGGAGCGCACCCCCGATCGAGAAACGGTCGCTGAAGAGCTTCCGCCCCGTTCCCACGACGAATGCATCCTCGCTATAGACGTCCTCGACACCGGCACGTGTCCAGCCGAAACCGAAGCCTGCTTTCTGCCAGCCTGAGTAGCTCAGGGCGATACAGTCTTCCGAAAGGCCGCTCACGGAGAATAGCCGGGTCCTCATCGCCGTCATCTTGAATCCCTCACCCAGCGCATGACCCGCGGGATTCCAGAACACGGCGGTCGCATCATCGGCCACACCGACAAAAGCACCACCCATACCCGTGGCCCTTGCCCCCTCTTCCATGCTCGTGAATCCTGCCCACAAGATACCGGGCAAGATCACGACAAGGACAGCTCCGGCCAAAAACCTCATACCGTTCTCCTACTTGATAACAACAACTGCTATGTTCTCGCGTTCGAGGTTCGGTGCGACCTTGAAACGCGCTTCGACTCTCAGAATGTAAATGCCGTAGGGCACCACCCTGCCGTCATCGTCTTTTCCGTCCCAGTCGATGTAGACCTCGTTCCGCGTAAGCCGGGTCACACCCTCCTGCCACCGGATCGTACGCACGGCCTCCCCGGCGATGTCATAGATCTCGATCGTTATCCAGTCTATCTCTCTTGCGAGATAGAAGTTTATTCTGGTCTCGTCATAAAGGCCGTCACCGTTCGGTGAGAAAGGATTGGGTTCGACGGTGACGCCCGAAAGCCCTTTCCCCGAGTCGTATGACAGCCTTGATTCCGCAAAGAGCCCGAAGGTGCCGGGTTCGTTTATTTCGGCCCTTACGGCATTCCCCCGGTCGTTGACCGAGCCGTACATACCGATCCAGCGTTCGGTAAGATCGTTGTACCGGAAAAGACCGATTCGCTGCTCGTCCAGCCGTCCGCCCCGCTTGTAGGACGGGTAGTGGAGGGCCACAATCATGGAGTTATCGAGTTCGGTGACCATGCTCGTATCATCCAGGGTCTTGCCGATCACATCTATCTGCCGCCCGACACCCATATAGTCCATCGATGATCTCAGATTCGCGAGATCTACCGATGCCAGACCGTACTCAGGCAAGGGAGTGACCCGCACATCGAATTCGTCATATTCATCCGAGAGTGTCGTATCCGGCACAAGGACGAATGTGCCGTCATACGCTATGAAAGCCTGACCCGGCTTTATGTTTGTGCTGTCATCATATGCCAGCCTGTCCTCAGCGACGGCGAAGGTGAGGAGCTCGCTCCTTCCGTCATTGCCGAACTCATCGCGGGCGTAGATCTCGGCCTGGAACGGCCGTCCCGTGGTTCCGTCTACCAGCGTGACCGCACGGGTCGCGCTTTCCAGTTCCTCCGGATCGATGTCGGCTATCCAGTAATCATCAAGTATGTGTCCCATCTCGGTCACGTTCCAGGACGTCTCCCCTTCAGGCCGCCAGCGGAACTCGACCTCTTCGATATCACTGTCGTCCACTATCAGTGTCCAGAATGAAGCCGGACTGTGGTCAAGTACCCACCATCTAGAATGCCCGAACCGGCCCCGGTGGAAGGGTGTAATGTCGGGGGGTGAAATATCCTCTGAGAATGTCGCCTCAAGCACACAGGCGTTCAAGAGGTTTTCGAAACGCTTCTGGGCATACGGGAGATCGTAATTGAGCATCTCCTCCTGGCTTCTTCCCGGTAGCGAGAGTGAGTCACGTAATGTCACCACATCGACTATGTTGGGGTCTCTGTCCCTCCCTCCTTCACCGTCCCGTCCACCCCCGAACTGCCATTCCGCGGTGCTCCGGTTGACCCATCTTATGCCTCCGAGATTCTCATCGCTGCTGTCGCCGTCGTGACTGGCCATTGTGATTATGAATTCCCAGGCCTTGATCTCACGCTCGATCGTGGCCTTCCTCTCGTCGGTCATATCCTCACCGGGCAGGAGAAGACCAAGTGCTTCGAGTGCAATCTTTATCTCGATCGAGTTGTCAACATGATCTGTACAGAAGAACATCGCAGATGCGAGCTTGCTCAGGGACCAGAAGGCAGTTGCGTTCTCACCGTTGGACCTTACGATGCCCCTCCACCAGCCTTCAATCGCGACGGCGTACTCCCATGCATCGCTCTTCGCTATGTCATGATTGCGGCCCGGCAGACCCGCCGTGGCCCCGACACCCTCCTTTGAATCGATATAGATGTCGATCTTCTGCAGATTTAGATCCGCCTTGTCGGGGTCGGTACACTTCTCACCGGGATACGGCGCGTTCCATCCGACAGCCTCCGATGAGGGCACTTCACCGACATGCACCTTGATTGCAAGCCACGAGCCGTCGAGTATAAGGTCGACCTGTTCTATGTCAAACACGCCCTCGGCGAAGACACCATTCGTCGGATAGTAGTAATAGAGTCCGGCCACGGGATTCCCGGAGGTATCAGTGATGTTGGGTCCGTGGTCGTCCCCGATCGAATCCCTTACCGAGATGAAGGGTACGGGCAACGTCGTGATCGTTACGGGAACGAAGGCGGTCGAAATCGCGAGGTTGAGACTGTCCCGG
>JALGZP010000140.1 GCA_025774845.1 bacterium | reverse complement strand
AAGGATACGAATGAGGAACCCCTGTATTGGCACGAGGCCGCTGGTGATACCGTTCCTTCTGGGGATGGTATTGCTGTTTGTCCTCACCGTGGAGCCGGCTCTGGCCTCACCCCATCTCACGGCAAATAAGATCTACGGTGAGGAGGGCTACCTCTGCGTGGATTTTGTCTTGAGGAATGCGATTGATAATACGCTGCTTGAATCGATGCGTAACGGTGTCCCCGCGCTTCTCCAGTACGAAGTCGGAGTCTGGAAGGATAGATCAAGATGGTATGACAAGCTCGTGCGTACAAGGACATTCGTCTACCGCATCCACTATGATAACTGGGATACGCTTTATTGCGTAAGCCGGATCAGGGATCGAAACGAGGAGAGCATAGGAGCCGGCGGGGTTGCCGAGCTGATCCACCTTGTGTGCAACCAGGAGCGTATGCAGATCTGCCCGATTGGGGACCTCGACCAGGTCGCTTCCTACTATCTGACGGTATCCGCGGAGATCAAGTCCCTGAGCGCCGAGCGTGTGCGCGAGATAGACTCATGGCTGGGCGGGGGCGAGGACGCCAAGGAAGCAGGTGGGGGGCTACTCGGCTTTGTGATCGGTGTCTTTACCTCCGGCAGTAAGACCGCAGAGTACAAGAGCTGGGAGTTTAGCCCGGAAGGGTTTGAACAGGAAGGCACAGGCGGGTGAGCTCCCAAGGCAATCTCCCCGAGCTCGAAGCACGTTTAAGCCGCGACCCAGGTAACAGTGAACTCCTTCTCGAAGTATCACGTCACTACCACCGGATGGCGATGCAGGGAGAAGAGGGTGCATTCGAGAAGGCAGATGCATCCATTAAGAGGTTGCTCAAAGCCGACAAGAAGAGTGTCGAGGGTCTTTCGATATCAGGAAGTCTGCTTACCATAAAGGCACGAACGACGGGTTCGCTCTGGAGGCGAATCTTCTATTCATACAAGGCTGCAAAAACGCTTGATAAGGCTGTGAGACTCGGTCCTGATAACGTGAGTGCACGCACGATCCGGGCATTTACCGCCCTCGTACTTCCCGGGTTCTTAAAGCGATTAAGGACAGCCGCCGGTGATTTTGAGTACCTGATAGCAATAAAAAGTGAAGACCCTGAGCGGCTTCCCGATGAGATGATGCCCAAGGTTTATTTGAACCTGGGTCTGGCGTACGCCAAGATGGGGGTCTATGAGCGCGCGCGGGAGGTGCTTTCGGTTGTAACCGCCAGGTTTCCCGGATCGCGTGAATCCCATCGCGCCCAGAACCTGATCGCCAAGATCGAACAGAGGTCACAGTAGGTTATGAGGGGCGTCGTCAGCTGCTCGGCGCTCACCCGTTTTACCCCCACCCATTTTCCCCTCACCTTGTGCCTGGTTCCCGTGGTGTTTGTCGTGTGTTTGCTGGGCGTTGCCGCTTCGGACTCGCATGCAGCGGCGCTGGATTCGAGTTTTGTGTTCCGTGAGGTCATGCTCCCTCCCGGCGTTCCTTCGGTTGCCCTGAAGGACGATGAGACCGCCTTACTCTGGAATCCGGCCGGTATTGCCATGTCGGATGTCTATTACATCGGTTACGCCTGGAAGGGGACCTATATAGATGACGAGCGACAGTCGGCCACTCATTTCTTTCTCACCAAGGCGCGCGGGTTCGGGATAGGGCTTTCACGGGATGACTTGTCCGAGGGTGTTAAGAACACGACTTACTTCTCCGTGGCGCCGCGTGTCACAAGGAATTTCGCCATCGGTTTCACCGGCAAGTGGAAGGGTGGCTTCAACTTCGATTGCGGGACCGTAATGAGAATCGCGAAGCGGATATCCGTGGGTTTTGTCGGGAGAAACTTAAGAGAGAAGAAGAACGTGCGGAGATACTGGGAAACCGGAGTAGCGCTCTATGCTGTTCGAGGACGGCTTCTCCTTTTCTCCGATGTTATAGTCGAGGATAGCCCCTGGCGCGATGCCACGGCCTATGGTGGAGGCTTCATTCTCCAGCTCCAGGACTGGTCGACCGTTACCACTTCCTATTTCACCGACGGCGAGGACAACCAGACCTTAAGGACCTCACTCCAGCTTGTTCTTCCCCGCCGGATCATCGAGGGTGAGTACTCCACCGCGAGTGACGACTGGCAAACCCTCTCAGGCCGCCTCTCCACCCACAGCCCATAGATGCCAGGGGGGTCTGACACCCCGAAGGGAGTGTCTGACCCCATTGACTGTTCGATGTCATTGCGAGGCTCCTAAGGAGCCGCGGCAATCTCGTTTCTTACGTCGTCTCTTCACAATCGCAGGAGACAGCGTCTCCCCCCGCGGTACCATCCCCCATTCCCCTCGTCCCGAACTTCGACACTATAACTGCGCCCAACCCCACCGTCGCCGCCACATAGATCACAGCCTCTCCGATGAAGCCAATTACGTTCCCGGCCACACTGAACATGCCACCCGGGAGTCTCACTATCCACCCCAGGAGCACGAGCGCGTGCAGTACCAGTATCCCGACCGCCACATTCATATAGACAGACCTGCCTGATCCTTCACCCATCCGCTCCCCGACCGCCTGGCTCACACCCACGAAACCCAGGAGCAGCGCAAGCGCTAGCAGCAGCGGTATCGCAATCAGCCCGATCGGTATCCCGATTACCGTTATACAGAATAAGACTATGACCGGAAGCACAAGCACCTCTGTCAGAAGCCCGATAAGTCCCATCTTGAAGGCTTCCTTCCTCGATCGCGTGCGGACACGGCATACCGCTCGCCTCGCAACTGCGAGCACAATCAGGCCGAGTATGATTAAGAGTATGATCCACATTATGAGCGCGAAGAGCTTCCCGCTCCTGCTAAAGAAACCGCCCATCCCGATGGGACATGTACGCGGGATCATCGCTGCAGTCCCGATACTCACGGTCTCGCCCCTGACTCTGGCACCTCGCTCTTTCTCCACGCTGCCTCCGACAGCGACAGCGTCCCCATCGATCTCGCCGTTCGCCCCGAGCGTGATGCTACCCATCACGGCCACGACATCCCCCTCGACCGCACCATCAACGACGATGCTCCCGAGGATCGTGACCACATCGCCATCGACCATTTCATCCTCTTCGATGACGATATCATCACCGAATCTCACAATGTCCTCACCAAGATACCTCACCCGGTCGCGCCCGCGCCTGCCGTGCTTCACCTCGTATTCGGTATCCCCCACTCTCACACCGTTATCATCGATGCGGACTTCCGAGACCACCGAGTCAACGACCTCGCACGTGGCAGTGCCCACGATTCCGAGCAACACGAACGCCGCTCCGGCCAGCGCCATTCCAATCACAGCGATTGCCACGAGACCGACTATCCACTTGGTTGTCATAACCTTCCCTCCCCAGGTTTACGGAGCCAGAGCTCCATCATGTACATTATTGCTATCACAAACAAACATGCACTTATAACCACTCCCAGAACATACGGCAGGTACGCACTCGCACCGCCGCCGGCCACAC